>CAYXNI010000377.1:0-3171 GCA_964466285.1 uncultured Planctomycetota bacterium
CAAAAGCGTGACGTTGTCGTTCGGCGAGCGCTGGAGGAACCCCGTGATGAAGACGAAGTCTCAGGAGATGTTCAGGCGGTGGGTACGGAAGGCGCGTGCCCGGTACATGATGAACGGTGGCTGGTTCGGTGCGACGCGATTTGAAGAGGCATCGGGTGTCAGGCCTTCCGCGTCCGCGGAGAATTCTGCGGGAGCGAGACTGACGCGCGGCGGCTCGCGTTCGTGAAGGACTGACCCGCTCTGCGTGCGGGCGTCCATGCCGCCGGCCGCAACGCGGGCGGTTCCCGTCACTCGAAGACTGGCCGGGTCTCCCTGTGGCTGCTGGTGCGCTCTTCGACGCGGGCGTGTGCAGTTCGCCTCAACTCCCCTGCCCTTCCGCGCGCTTCCGAACGCTGACGACCAGGTTCTTGCCATAGTCGAGCGCGAGTTGTGTCGCGGCCGGATGCTTCGCGGCGTCGCCCGCGGCGTCAAGCCCCGGCACGAAGCACGGGCCTTCATAGCTCACGCCCATTATGTAGTACCAGGTCTTGACGATCTGCTCGGTACAGGCAAGGAAGCGGTCGTCCTTGAATCCGCCGCAGCAGATGAACCCGCCCCGGGCAAACCGCGCCGGCGGCCCGGTCTTGAGCACGTACTTCCGGCTCCAATACGGCTGGCAACGGTCAACCATGGCCTTGGCCTGTGCGCAGAGCGAGCAGAAGTAAATGGGGGCGGCGAGGAGAATGATGTCGGACTGCTCAAGGGCTTCGTAGACCGCGACCATGTCGTCTTTGAAGCGACATACGCCGGTACGCCCGCAATATCCGCAATTCTGGCACGGGACGAAGCTCATGTCCCTGAGGTAGAGCCGCTGGACGGCGGCGCCGGCGTCTTGTGCGCCTTTCGTGGCGGCGTCGAGCAGTGTGTCCGTGTTGCCGTTGCGGCGGGGGCTGCCATAGATCGCGACGAGCTTCACGTGCGGTTCGTTCGTCATGCCTGATGCCTCTTGCGGATCGTTTGACTAGGATACCGCAGACATCCCCCAATGCCAAGCGCCAAGATGTGTCAGCAGCCGATAACTGAATCGGGGGAACTTTCAGACCGCCGCCGGATCTCCCCTCCCCCGACGACTTGGCCCGACTGCGAATAGAGGACCAGATGCTGACCGGGCGTAACCCCGTGCTGCGGCTCGCTGAACTCCGCCGTGAGATCATCCCCCTCCAGCGCAATCACCCGGCAGACTGCGGCGGGCTGCCTCGAGCGGATCTTGCCGAGCAGCGGCCCACCTGCCTCCAACAGCTCCGGAGCCAGTATGTTCAGCTTGTGCGCCCGAACTGTGCGGCTCGCGGCGGCGGCCCGGTCCCCGAGCGTGATCGTGTTACGCTCCGCGTCGATATCGGCCACGTACAGCGGAACCCCCGTCGCGATACCGAGCCCTTCCCGCTGTCCGATCGTGTAATGCGAGATGCCCTTGTGCCGGCCGAGCACCTTGCCGCTCAGGTCAATGACATCGCCCGGTCCCGCGTCGGGGCTGGGTCCCAGCGCGAGCCGGTAGTCGCCCTGGTCGGCAAAACAGAGCTCGACGCTCTCGTCGCGCTCGGCCACGTCGAGGCCGAAGGACGCGGCCTGTTCGCGCGTTCGAGCCTTGGTCTGGCCGCCCATCGGAAACCGGATGTGTTCCAACGCCGTTCGACGGATGCCGTACAGAAAGTAACTCTGGTCCTTCGCCGCGTCGGCCGCCGCGTAGAGGCCCGACCCGCCGGCCCGCGCGTAGTGACCGGTCGCCACCGTCCGGATTCCGAGAAACTCGCGGCCCAGCTCCATGACGCATGCGAACTTGACGTGCGTATTACAGTCGATGCACGGGCTCGGGGTCAGCCCACGCCGGTACGCATCCCTGAACGGCTCCAGCACGAATCGCCTGAACTCATCCCGCACGTCCACGAAATAATGGGGTATTCCGAGCCGGCGTGCCACCTGCGAGGCGCCGGTTCCGCAGCACGCGCGGAGCTCCGCGCCGCAGCCGCTCGGCCCGATGCCGCTCGGAATCTGCATGGTGATCCCGACAACGTCGACGCCGTTCGCCTGCAGGACGGCCGCGGTCACGCTGCTGTCGACCCCGCCGCTCATCAACACGGCGACGGCCTCCTCGCGCGGCCCGCGCGGCGCCCACTCCGCCCCCGAGCACATGAACTTGTCGCTGAACGCGGTCATGCGTCAATACTACATGCTTTTGCATCGCGATGCCAGAACGGATCTGCCGCCGGTTCTACCGCCGGTTCTACCGCCGGTTCTACCGCCGGTTCTACCGCCGGCTCTCGATCTCGTACACGCAGGACTGAAGCCTGCGCCAGATCATCCCCTGCAACTCGCCAGGGCGCTCTCTTAACAGGTAGTGAAGTTCGGGCGGCAGTTCGGGCAACAAGGCCGCTGGCACATTCACGAGCAGGCCGGCCGGCAGTATGAGCGATCCATCGGCCGGCTGGCCGGCCACCTGGTCGCGCACCTGGCTCCGCGCATGACTGCCCATCACACTGATGAACTCGCCGCGCATGTACTTCTGATAGCGTTCCTCAAGCGCGGCTGGATAGACCACGCGGCAGTGCCGCGCCAGGAACTCGCGCAGGTTTGCCTTCTGTTCGTCGTTATCGAACAGCGTACTGTAGCCATGCCATTTGGGGCCGTCCTGCGGAAATGCGTAGCTCCACTGAAGCCGGTACAACTCGTCAAGGTTTACGTAGATGTGGGTCACGCCGAGCCGCTGGACACCGCTGAGGATGTCCTCGGGCGTGCGGGCGGCACGCACGATCTCGTCGAGCGGATTCTCGTCGAACACGGTGGGCGCAACGGCGCCGGCCGTCACGTACAGAGTCCGCGCCTCGCCGTAAAAGAGCGTCTTCGACGGCTTGGGACGCGAGTTGATGAACATGATAGCCCCGTGGTCATATGTGGTTTTGCCTGTCGCCGCGGCGACCGCCTCGTCGGTGCTGAGAGCTCCGAGCATCAACGCCGCCTCTGTCTTCGGGTCGCGGATCCGGAACGTCGCCGTTGCTTCCACCGCGGCCAGGACTATCAGGGCCGCACTTGCGATGACATGAAGGCGCCTTCTGTTCTCGAGGGCCGCAGCGCCGGCCGCGTTCAGCACCACCAGCGGCACCAGCCGCCCTTCGCTGGAAGTCGTCAAAGGCAGGA
>CAYXNI010000378.1:0-3170 GCA_964466285.1 uncultured Planctomycetota bacterium
TGCCCGCCCGGATCTGATCAACGCGGGCCGCACGCTGTTCGGTGCGAAGCCGCCGAAGGGGCAGGAGTTGGAGGATCAATACCTGGGTTCGATCCCGGATCGGGTTCTCGCCATCATGGGTGAAATGGAATACGAGTTGATGCGGCTGGGGGTGCCCTTCAAGACGAGGCACAACGAGGTGGCCCCGTCGCAATATGAGATCGCGCCGATTTTCGAGCAGGCGAACCTGGCAACCGACCATCAGATGCTGGTGATGGAGATGCTCCGCCGCGTCGCGCGGAATTACGGGATGACTTGCCTGCTGCACGAGAAGCCGTTCGCCGGGATCAATGGTTCGGGCAAGCACAACAACTGGTCGATGGCGACGGACGACGGGGAGAACCTGCTGAATCCTGGGGACACGCCGCACGCGAACGCGCAGTTCCTCGTATTCTGCTGTGCGGTGGTCCGGGCCGTCCACAGGTACGCGGGGCTGTTGCGGATGAGCGTCGCCGGCGCGAGCAATGATCACCGGCTTGGCGCGAACGAGGCGCCGCCTGCGATCATCAGTGTGTTCCTGGGCGAGCAGCTCACGGATATAATGGACCAGATAGAGAAAGGCGCCGCGAGGAGCAGCAAGGAAGGCGGGCAGATCGAGGTGGGCATCTCGATGCTGCCGAAGCTGCCGCGGGATGCAGGCGACCGGAACCGGACGAGCCCGTTCGCGTTCACCGGCAATAAGTTCGAGTGGCGCGCCGTCGGCTCGAGTCAAAGCAGCGCGGGCTCGAACACGGTGCTGAATACGATCGTGGCGGAGTCGCTGGACTATGTGGCCACACGCATCGAGAAGGATCTGAAGAAGACGAAGGACCTGAACAAGGTGTTGCAGAAGCTTCTGGCCGAGATGGTGAAGGAGTTCAGGCCGATCCTGTTCGAAGGCGACAACTATACGGCCGAGTGGCACGCGGAGGCGGAGCGGCGGGGCTTGCCGAACCTGAAGACGTCGGTCGACGCGATCCTCCTCGTCACCAGCAAGGAGTCCATCGACCTCTTCACTAAGCACAAAGTCTACACCAAGCGCGAGCTGCACAGCCGGCGCGATATTCTGCTTGAGAACTACATCAAGACGATCAGCATCGAGGGGCAGATGGCGTCGATGATGGCGCACACGATGATCCTGCCGGCGGCTCTGAAGTACCAGGCGGACGTGGCAACGGCCATCACCGCGGCCAAGGCAGCGGGCGGCGATCCAAAGCAGTCGGACCTCCTGAAGGAGCTGGTCGGCACTGTCGCCGATTTCCGGAAGGCGCTGGCCGTTGTCGACAAGGTCGTGTCCAATCAGCCGCACGGCGACATCCTTGCACACGCCAAGCACCAGCGGGACAAGGTCCTGCCGGCGATGGCCGATTTGCGGAGGCTTGGCGACCGGCTCGAGATGATGGTGGCGGACGAGTGCTGGCCTCTGCCGACGTATCGCGAGATGCTTTTTATCCGGTAGGGTGCGGGCAAGTGATGTTTGGGACGGGACCGTTGCATGGACACCGTGCGAATCGCGCTGGCTCAGATCAACTCGACCGTCGGCGATCTTGCGGGGAACAGCCGGAAGATCGCCGAGTGGACGGCACGCGCGCGCGAGGCCGGCTCGGACATCGTCGTGTTCCCCGAGTTGGCGCTGTGCGGATATCCGCCCGAGGACCTGCTGCTGAAGCCGAGGTTTCTCCTGGACAGCGAGGTGGCGCTGGAAGCCGTCGCGCGGCAGGCCCGTGGCATCGCCGCGGTTGTAGGCTGCCCGGACTGCGAGGAGCCGGCGAGCGCGGGACGCCAGCGGCTTCAGGCCTACAACGGGGCCGCCGTCATCTTGGACGGACGGATCGCCGACATGTATCACAAGATCGAGTTGCCGAACTACGGCGTTTTCGATGAGGAACGGTACTTTGGAACCGGCGCGGGGGTCGGGGCCATCGTGTTCGGGATCAAGGGCGTCCCGGTCTGCGTGAACATCTGCGAGGACATCTGGCACGAGGGCGGCCTGTCCGAGTGGCACGCCAAGGAGAACGCCGCGCGCATCGTGCTCAACCTGTCGTCGTCGCCGTTCCGTGCCGGCAAGCTGAGGCAGCGGGTCGAGGTGATCGCGCGGTTTGCCCAGCGGACGGGCGCCATGGTGTGTTACACGAACATGGCGGGCGGGCAGGACGAGCTGGTCTTCGACGGAGGCAGCATGGTGGTCGCCCCCAGCGGGGAGGTGCTGGCAATGGCCCGGCGCTTCGAGGAAGAGCTTCTGATCGTGGACGCCGACACGGAGAACCTGACCGCCGTGCGGGTCGGGGGCACTCCAGAGCTGGAGCTGAGCGAGACAGCCGAGGTGTACCAGGCCCTTGTGGTGGGGACCCGCGACTATGTGCGCAAGAACGGGTTCCAGAAGGTTCTCGTCGGGCTGAGCGGGGGGATCGATTCGGCTGTCACGGCCGCCATCGCGGCCGACGCCCTGGGCAGGGACAACGTGCTCGGCGTCACCATGCCCTCGCAGTTCAGCTCGCCGGACACGCTGTCTGACGCACTGCTTCTGGCGTCACGGCTGCACATCGCGGTGCTGACGGTGCCGATCCGGCCGGTGTTCAAGACCTACCTGGAGACGCTCGTGGAGCCGTTCGGGCCGGGCGAGCCGGGGATCGAGGCGGAAAACTTGCAGGCCCGCATCCGGGGCAACATCCTGATGGCCCTCTCGAACCGCTTCGGCTGGCTCGTACTGACGACGGGGAACAAGAGCGAGACGGCCGTTGGCTACTGCACACTCTACGGCGACATGGCTGGCGGCTTCGCCGTGATCAAGGATGTGCCGAAGACCCTGGTCTACAAGCTCGCCAGCCACATCAACCAGACCGCGCGGCGCGGGGCCATCCCTCAGAGCATCATTGACCGGCCGCCGACCGCGGAACTGAAGCCGAACCAGAAGGACACGGACTCGCTGCCCCCCTACGATGTGCTCGACCAGGTGCTGCAGCTCTACATCGAGGAGGACATGGTCGCGGACGAGATCGTGGAAGCCGGCTTCAGCCCGGAGTTGGTCGAGCGGGTCGTCCGGATGGTCGACCACAACGAGTACAAGCGGCGCCAGTCGCCGCCGGGCGTGAAGATTTCGCCGAAGGCTTTCGGCCGCGACCGGCGCCTGCCGATCACGAACCGCTATCGGC
>CAYXNI010000379.1:0-3165 GCA_964466285.1 uncultured Planctomycetota bacterium
TAACCTCGAGTTCGACTACCGCGCATATCTGGACACGCTGCATCACGAAGGGTTCAACCATACACGCCTTTTTGCCGGCGTATATCGTGAATTACCCAATCAGCACTGGCCGAAGAATCCGTTGGGGCCCCAATCCGGGAAATTCGTCTGTCCGTACGCTCGCAGTAACGTTCCGGGCGCTCAAGACGGCGGCAACAGATTCGATCTGGGGAAATGGGACGACGTATTCTTCGGGAGATTGCTGGACTTCTGCCGCCTTGCCGGCGAGCGCCGGATCGTGGTCGAAGTCAATCTGTTTTGCCCTCACTACGAGGAGAGTCATTGGAACCTGTCGCCCTGGAACCCAGTCAACAACGTCAACGAGTTGGGCGCCGTTCCGGCCTCGGAGGTGTATTCCCTGAAACAACCGAAACTGCTGATCTATCAGGAGGCTATGGTCAGGAAGATCGTCCACGAGTTGAACCATTTCGATAATCTCTACTTCGAGACCATCAATGAGCCCTATGTTCGCTGTTTTGACCAGGGGGCTTCCCAAGAGTGGGAGGACCATATTGCGAACTTCATTGTGAAGACGGAGGCTGACCTTCCGTTCAAACACCTGATCAGCCGCAATGTGGCCACCGGTTGGTGCGCACTTGCAGCCAAGGACGTGAGTTCAGCGGTATCCATCCTCAATTTCCACTACACATTGGCGGACCAGAAAAGCATGGTCCAGAATTATCCTCTGAACCTCGTGATCGGCTGCAACGAGACCGGTTTCTTCGGCCCAAACGACGAGCCCTACCGCATTCAGGGCTGGCGGTTCATGCTGAGCGGCGGCGGGCTGTTCAACCACTTGGATGCCTCGTTCACGGCTGACGGCGAGTCCGGGACCGCGCTCCCGAAAGGTACGATGAATTTCGGCGGCGGCCTTGGGTTGCGTAAACAGCTTCGCATTCTCAAGGACTTTATGGAAAGCTTCGATTTCGTACGAATGACGCCGGCCGACAATGCGGCCATCGAATACAGCGGCGGGGCGGACTGCAGCTTCTTCCTGTTGGCGGAGGAGGGTAAGCAGTATGGCCTGTACATCGTGCGGGAACCGAACCGGGCGCCCTGTCGTTCGGTAACCCTGACAGTGCCGGCGGGCAAATACACAGTGCAATGGGTCGACGTTTTCAAAGGTCCGCTGGACAGGCAGACAGTGTCGGCTGCGGACGGCCGCCTGGTTTTGGAACCGCCGGAGTTCCAGAAAGATATTGCCCTGCGAATTACTGCGTCATCCAAGGAGGAAAATAAACCATAAAGACCGTAATCAAATACATCGTAAGAAGGCTAGCTCGGCGCCAGGGGCCGTGTGGGGCCATGCCTGAACGGTGCTAAGACAATGCCTCTTTCAATCGGTGCGTGGCGCCGGAGAGCCGGCGTGGACAAATCCAAGAAACTCAGACTGTTCGATCAGGGCCCTCTACTGGCAAAGGCCGGCAGGAACCACATGACGAGCAGGTCAGACGGAAGGGAAAGCTACGCGGTCCCACGGAGATCGTCAGCTTAGTTCAAGCCACAGCGTCTTGGCTCGCGTTCGTCGTAGGGTTCGCGGCAGGCAATGCTTCGAGTGCTCGCACCTTGTCCTCAAGCTGCGTGTGGGTGTAGCGCATCGTGAGGCTGGGCTGGCTGTGGCGGGCGAGTTCCTGATGGGTCTTCAGGCTCACGGGCAGGCGGCCGATGTTGGTGATGTACGTGTGCCGGAGCGAATGGAAGTCGGCTCACAGGGCTCCCTGGCGTATATAATCGACATAAACCACCCCCTTACTTTAGAGGGTTTTGAAACAGCGTCTTAAGAGTAAGAGTTCGGATGGGATCTGGTATCCTGATGCGTGGGGGTGACGAACGTGCTCCTGCTGCCATTTCGGGCGAAGCGCGGTCGAGACGCCGAATGGGAAAACGGTTGACAGGGCGGCGGGGGCCGATATAGTAGGTGTTTAGTTCTCTGAAAGGGAACCAGGAAGCTGGTGTAAATCCAGCGCGGCCCCGCCACTGTAACCGGGTACGAACGCCGCAAAATGCCACTGTCTCCTGAAGACCGGGGGATGGGAAGGCGCGGCAAGTAGGATGATCCGGAAGTCAGGACACAGCTTACGCGGCTCCGGCTTGCCGCGTACCTTCGAGGGAAGGGTTTGTCCGGGCCTGTGTGTCCATGCCCGTCCTTCGTCTCGAGGGGCGGGCTTTTTTTTGGACATGGGATCACGGATGGCGCATTGCTTGTTGCTCGTCAGGCACGGGGACACGGGGCCTCAGTACAGGGGCCGGTTCGTGGGCCGCACGGACGTGCCGCTGAGCGAGAGGGGGGAGCGGCAGGCGGCGACGCTGGCTTCGGTCGTGCATGGGCTCGGGACGACGAGGTGTTTCTGCAGCCCGCTGATGCGCGCGGTTCGCACGGCGGGATTGGCGTGCCTGAAGGCGGTGGTTTGGGACGATCTGCGGGAGGTGGATTTCGGGCGGTGGGAAGGGAGGACGTTCGAGGAGGTTCAGGCGGCTGACCCGGAGCTGGTGGCTCGCTGGGCGGAGTGGCCGGCTGACTTTGCATTTCCGGGAGGGGAGCGGATCGGCGATTTTCTTGCTCGCGTGCGACAGGCGGCGGACCGGATGGCGTCGGACCCGGCCGAGGTGGTGGTGGCGGTCACGCACGGCGGGGTGATCCGGGCGATGGCCTGTCACCTGCTCGGTCTGGATGCCCGGCAGTATGTGCTGTTCAACGTCGAGCCGGCGTCGGTGACGCGGGTTGATTTGTTTGACGGGAAGGGCGTGCTGGCGGGGCTGAATGACACGTGCCATTTGTGAGCGATGTGATGGCTAAGATCGTGCTGGTGACGGGCGGTAGCCGGAGCGGGAAGAGCCGGTACGCGGTGAAGCTGGCGGAGTCGCTGGGTGGGAGGCGGGTGTTTGTGGCGACGTGTCCGGTGGTGGATGATGAGTTGCGCGAGCGGGTCCGCCGGCACCAGCAGGAGCGGGCATCGAGGCAGTGGGAGACGATCGAGGAGCCGGTCGATCTGGCGGGTGTGTTGTCGGCACGGGCCGACTGCGAGGTGGTGCTGGTCGACTGCCTGACGCTTTGGGTGAATAATCTGATGTACGAGGCGGGGCGGCGGGGCGAGGGGATCGATGAGGACGCCGTCGCAGGGCTGA
>CAYXNI010000380.1:0-3130 GCA_964466285.1 uncultured Planctomycetota bacterium
GAAGTCGACAGCGGACAAGTATCCGTCCGCAAGTATAAGGAAGGCGATCTCGGCTCCTCCAGCCTTGACGATCTGATTCAGAAGCTGGCCGACCAAGTCGCGCGGAAACAGTAACCAGACGGGCGCAGCCCAAGGAGGTGACCCACGGTCGAAAAGAAAACCCTGCCAATCAACGAAGACATCACGGCGCCCCAGGTCCGCCTTATCGGCCCCGACGGCCAGCAAATCGGCATCGTCTCGCGCACCGAGGCCCTCGTCCAGGCCCACGCCGCCGGCCTCGACCTCGTCGAGGTCACCGACGATGCCGACCCCCCGGTCTGCAAAATCCTCGACTATGGCAAGTTCAAGTACAAACAGAAGCGGCGCACCCATCAGTCCAAGACAAAATCACACGTCACCCACATCAAGGAAATCCGCCTGCACCCCAAGACCGGACCGCACGACATCGACTACCGGCTGGAACACGCCCGCGCGTTCCTCAGCAAAGGCGACAAAGTCCTCATCACCGTCGTCTTCAGCGGCCGTGAACTGGCCCACCTCGACGTCGGCGAGGAACTCCTGCGGCGCGTCGCCGAACAGATCGCCGACGCCGCCAAAGTTGAAATCCCGCTCAAGCGCGAAGGCCGCCGCATGTCCATGATGCTCGCCCCCAAGTGAGCGAGGCCGCCCGCGCCCGGCAACAGGCACGCCAGACAAGAACAGGAGATGCTCGGATGCCCAAACAGAAAACCCGAAAAGCAGTCGCAAAGAGAATCCGCGTCACCGCCACCGGCAAAATCGTCCGCACCAAGGCCGGGCGCCGCCACCTGCTGGCGAACAAGAGCCGCAAGCGAAAGCGAAACATGCGCCGCAAGGGCCTCGTCGCCCAGTCCGAACTGTCCCGCATGAAACGCGCATTGGTCTACTGAGCAAACGGAGGAACCTCGACATGCCCAAGTCCACCAACCTGCCGGCCGGACGCCGGCGCCACAAGCGAATCCTCAAGGCCGCCAAGGGCTACTACCTCGCACGCCACGCCCGCTACAAGACCGCCGCAAACGCCGTCGACCAGGCCAAGTTCTCGGCCTACAAGGACCGCAAGCGCAAAAAGCGCGACTTCCGCCGGCTCTGGATCACCAGGATCAGCGCCGCCTGCAAGATGCGCGACATCAACTACAGCACCTTCCTCAAAGGCCTCAAGCAGGCCGGCATCGAAATCAACCGGAAGATGCTGTCAGAACTCGCCATCCGCGACGCCGCCGCCTTTGACCAACTCGTCAAAGCCGCCGCCGCCCGCTAGACGGACGCCGTCCAGGACAGCGCCGGACCACAGGAGAAAGACCGACTCCGGTGAACGAGCTGACCGCAAAACTCGAAGACCTCCGCAAAGAGGCCCTTACCCGCCTCGGCGAAGCCGCGGATACCGCGCAACTCGAAGACCTGCGCACACACTACCTCGGCCGCAAGGGCACACTCAACCAGATCATGGCCCACATCCCCCGGCTCCCGCCCGACGAAAAACGCGAGGCCGGCAAGACCGCCAACCAGATCAAGGAACTCCTCGTCTCCGCATTCGAGCGGCGCGCCGGCGTCCTCGGCTCCCGCGCCCGGCCCGCGCATGCCGGCCCACCCCTCGACGTCACACTGCCCGGCGTGCCCCGGCGCATCGGCGCCCGGCACCCCATCACCCAAGTCAACGAACAGCTCATCGAAGTCTTCGCCCGCCTCGGCTTCGAGACCGCCTACGGCCCCGAAATCGAGGACGAATACCACAACTTCGACGCCCTCAACATCCCCGCCGAGCACCCCTCCCGTGACGGCTTCGACACCTTCTACATCGATGACGACCGCCTCCTCCGCAGCCACACCTCGCCCGTTCAGGTCCGCGTCATGCAGACCCGCCAGCCCCCCGTCCGCATCGTCGTCCCCGGCAAGGTCTTCCGCCCCGACACCATCGACGCCCGGCACTACCCCATGTTCCATCAGCTCGAAGGACTCTACGTCGACCGCGGCGTCTCCTTCGCCGACCTCAAGGGCGTCCTCACCATGGCCATGCAGGAACTCCTCGGCACCGAAACCCGCACCCGTTTTCGCCCCTCCTTCTTCCCCTTCACCGAACCCAGCGCCGAAGTCGACGTCTCCTGCCCCTTCTGCGAAGGACGCGGCTGCTCCGTCTGCGGACAAGCCGGTTGGGTCGAGGTGCTCGGCGCCGGCATGGTCGACCCCGAAGTCTTCCGCCGCGTCGGCTACGACCCCGAAAAATACACCGGCTTCGCCTTCGGCATCGGCATCGACCGCATTGCCATGTTCCAACTCGGCATCAATGACATTCGCCTTTTCTACGAGAACGACGCCCGTTTCCTCACACAGTTTTGATCGGAGAAACCTGCCATGCTCAGAGGCATGCGGAAAATGCTCGACAAGTACCAGAAGACCCTCCTCATCGCCCTCGCCGTGTTCCTCATCGCGGTCTTCGCCATGCCGATGGGGCGGCGCATGATCAGCTCCCGGTCGACGGGCGTCATCGCCCGATACGGCGGCAAGAGCATCACACAGGAAGAATTCGACTCCTTCAGAGACCGCTGGTTGCGCCTCGGCCTCTTCCTCGAACTCCCCTTCATCCAGCCCGACAAGCCCCTCACCGGAGACGACGTCCGCCACGCCTATGTACTCCTGCTCGCCGCACGCGAGCGGGGCCTCACGCCCAGCGCCGAAGCCGTCCGCAAGAAGGTCTTCTCCTTCCCGCCCCAGATGCAGCGCATCGAATACGTCCTCGCCGATCCCGATGCCATCGCAGACGCCATCCAGCCGGCCGATCCCGAGATCCGCGCCCACTACGACGCCCACTGGCCCGACAAGGCCCGCCCGTTTGACACCGTCAAAGACGACGTCCGCCGCGCGCTCGTCAACCAGCTCGCCCGCCAGGCCGCCGCCGCCCGGATTCAGGCCGCCGCCGACTTCCTCAAACACCTCGCCGCCGGCCCCCAGGAGGGCGGCGCATGGCTCCAGGCGCTCGGCACAGCCGCTGCGGCTGACTCAGCCAACGGCTCCGCCGCCGCCATCGCCGCCGCCGCCGCCACCCCTGAACAAGGGGGCGCGTGGGCCCTGCCCTTCCGCGCCGCCGCCACCGCCACCAATGAACCCGGCCTCG
>CAYXNI010000381.1:0-3129 GCA_964466285.1 uncultured Planctomycetota bacterium
ATTGTGAGGGGGTTATTGGTAGAATAGGCTCGATCTTGGTGCCGTAGACCCCGTCAGGAGAAGGAGAGAATGAAGAAGTATCTGATGACGCCAGGCCCGACCGAGGTGCCGCCCGAGACGCTGGTCGAGATGGCTCGGCCGATCTTTCATCACCGGACGCCGGAGTTCAGTCAAATCCTCAAGGAGGTGACGGAGCTGCTGAAGTATGTGCTCCAGACTGCGGGCGACGTGTTCATTCTCGCAGGGTCGGGCACGGCGGCGATGGAGGCGTGTGTCGTCAACGCGCTCAAGCGGGGCGACAAGGCCGTGTGTGTTCGCGGAGGCAAGTTCGGCGAGCGCTGGACGAAGATCTGCGAGGCGTTCGGAATCGTGCCGGTCAACCTGGACATCGAGTGGGGCAAGGCGGTGGAGCCGGCGGCGATCGAGAAGGCGCTGAAGGCCCAACCGGATATCAGGGCGGTGTGTGTGCAGTTGTGCGAGACGTCGACGGCGACGGCGACGGACGTGAAGGCGATCGCGGCGATCACTCGGAAGACGGATACGCTGCTGATCGTGGACGGGGTGTCCGCGGTCGGGGCGATGGAGTGCCGGATGGACGAGTGGGGCGTGGACCTGATCGCGGTGGGGAGTCAGAAGGCGCTGATGATGCCGCCGGGCCTGGCGTACGTCGCGGCGGGCGAGCGGGCGATGAAGGCGATCCAGGCGAACAAGGGGCAGGCGTTTTACCTGGACCTGCGGGCGGCGAAGAAGAACCTGGCGGAGATGACGACGGCGTACACGCCGGCGGTGTCGCTGGTCGTGGGGCAACTGGCGTCGCTGCGGCGGATCAAGGAGGAGGGGATCGAGAACGTATGGGCGCGGCACGCGATGCTGGGGAAGGCGGTCCGCGCGGGGGCGAAGGCGCTGGGGCTGGCGGTGTTTTCGAGCAGGCCGTCGGACTCGGTGACGGCGATCACGCTGCCGGCGAACGTGGACGGCGGGGCGATCGTGAAGACGATCGAGAAGAAGTACGGGATCAAGTTCGCGGGCGGGCAGGACACGCTGAAGGGCAAGATCGTGCGGATCAGCACGATGGGCTACTGCGGCCCGTTCGATGTCATCATCGGCCTGGCCGCACTGGAGATGGCTCTGGCAGAGGCCGGGGTGAAGGTCGAGCTGGGCGCGGGCGTGCGCGCGGCGGAAGAGGTGTTCCTGGGCAAGGGTGTCTGAAGGAGTTGAAAGCTTTTTGACAGGATTGACAGGATTCACAGGATTGACGGGATTGACGGGATGACGGAGGCAGGGAGGCTGAAGTTGGTCATACGGAAGGCTCAGATCGGGGACATCAAGGGTATTCACGCGCTGGTGAACAGTTTTGCCAGCCGCGGGCGAATGCTGGCGCTGTCGCTGAGCGAGTTGTACGATAACGTCCGGGATTTTACCGTCGCGTGCGAGGACGGGTCGGCCGGGGGCCGGCTGCTCGGGTGCTGCGGCCTGCACATCGTGTGGGAGGACCTGAGCGAGGTGCGTTCGCTGGCGGTGGCGGAGGAATCGCAGGGGAGGGGCGTCGGGCAGGGGCTGGTTCGCTCGTGCCTGGACGAGGCGAGGGGACTGGGCGTGAAGCGGGTGTTCGCGCTGACCTATGCGCCCGAGTTCTTTGCGCGTCTGGGGTTTCGGACGGTGGACAAGGGGCAGTTGCCGCACAAGGTGTGGGCCGACTGCGTGAAGTGCCCCAAGTTCCCCGACTGCGACGAAGTGGCAGTGGCGATCGACTTCGAGTAGGGGGGACGCACAGTTGGCGGCAGGTCGGACAAGGCGGTTTCTGGTGACCGGGCTGGCGACGCTGCTGCCGGTGTTGCTGACGCTGTATCTGATCTATGTGGCCGTGGTCGCCGTCCACGATCACGTCGGCAGGCAGTTCACCCGGGCGTTTTGCAGTGTCTTGCAGGTCCACGAGACGGTCTGGGTGGTGATAGTTGGTGATATCGTATGCTTTGCGGCGTTTCTGGTGGCCGTGTGGCTGGTCGGGTTCCTTCTGGCCACGTACCTGGGCAGGGTGTTGTTCAGGCAACTTGACCGGTTGTCCCGGCGAATCCCGCTGGTTCGCCTGATCTATCCGGCGTTCAAGCAGCTGACCGATTTCTTCCTGAGCAAGCAGGACGCACGGTTCCGCCGGGTGGTTGCGGTGGAGTATCCGCGCCGCGGGGTTTATGTGATCGGTTTTATGACCGGCGAAGGCGTGCAGGACATTAAGGCCCCGGACGGCGAGCAGTTGGTGACGGTGTTCGTGCCGAGCTCGCCGACGCCTTTCACCGGCAGCACGACCTTCATGCGGCGGAGCGAGATCATCCCGCTGAACATTCCGGTGGACCAGGCGATCAAGCTGATTATCTCGGGCGGGGTGGTGGTGCCGGAGTCGGATGTGCAAGGGCTTGGCGGCGAGTCGGGCGGGTTGCGCGACGCCGCCGACGGAACAGACCGGGGCGGCAAGGAGCCCGCCGCCCCCGCGGAGGACTGAGACATGTCCAAACGAAAGGCGAGTGTTGATCGCCGCACACGAGAGACACAGGTACACGTGGAGCTGGAACTCGACGGAGCGGGCAAGTCCAGTGTCAAGACGGGGGTCGGGTTCCTCGATCACATGCTGGACCTCCTGGCGAAACACGGGCGCCTGAACCTTACGATTGAAGCCAAGGGAGACACCCAGGTCGACGATCACCACACAGTGGAGGACGTCGGCATCGCCTTGGGACAGGCTTTGGACAAGGCGCTTGGGGATCGCACCGGCATCATGCGGTTCGGGCATGCGGCGGTGCCGATGGACGAGGCCCTGGCCGACGTGGCCCTCGACCTGAGCGGCCGGGGGCTGCTGGTGTTCAACGCCCGCTTCGAGCAGGAGAAGATCGGGTCGTACGACGTCACGCTCACCCACGAGTTCCTTCAGGCGCTTGCGGCCAACGGACGGATGACCCTGCACGTCAACGCGCCGTACGGTCAGGACGGCCACCATCTGACGGAGGCCATGTTCAAGGCCCTGGCCCGCGCCCTGGCCGAGGCGGTGACCGTCGACCCGCGCCAGAAGGGCGTGCCCTCGACGAAAGGCACCCTGTAGGGCAAAGGCGGATGAGGCAAACGGGGGTAATTAGTATG
>CAYXNI010000382.1:0-3110 GCA_964466285.1 uncultured Planctomycetota bacterium
GCCGGAGTGGGCGGCCTCGAACTCGGAATCGGCCTCGCCGAACCCGGCTATCGAACCGTCTGTTACGTGGAGAGGGAAGCCTATGCCGCCGCGACGCTTGTCGCTCGCATGGCGGACGGCTGCCTGGCTCCGGCGCCTGTCTGGGATGACCTTGCCACCTTCGACGGCCGCCCGTGGCGTGGCAAGGTTCAGGTCGTCACTGCCGGCTTCCCGTGCCAGCCGTTCTCAGCAGCGGGCAAGCGGCAGGGCATCCGCGACGAGCGCTGGCTCTGGCCGCTCATCGAGCGAATCCTTCGCGAGGTTCAACCGCAAGTCGTGTTCCTGGAGAATGTCCCGCAGATCCGCAATCAGGCCCTTGCGATTGTCCTCGGCTCGCTGGCCGCTCTCGGGCTCGATGCGGAGTGGGACGTGTTCTCTGCGGCCGCCAGCGGAGCCAGCCATCGTCGCAGGAGAGTCTTTATGCTGGGTTCCAACTCCTCGCGTCGCGGATTCCCGCGAAGCAGGCTACCAGCGGGATCGCGGCGTCAAAGGAAAGGAACGTTGGCAGCTCTGCGGACTGGCTCGAGCGGGTATGTTGCCCCTTCACCCAATTGGCCGCCTTGCCCCGAAATACGAGGAATGGATGCTCGACCTCCCGCTCGGGTGGACCGACTGCGAGCGTGCGGCAACGGCGTCGTTCCGCAAGTGGCAGCGCGCGCATGGCAAGTGCTCAAGGAAAGGCTCTTGACCCGATGACCGCGAAGGCCGCTAACCGAAAACCGAAGACCGCTTCCGTGGCGCACGCGGGCGGTGAGGCCAGAGGGTGCTCCAGCTCTACGGCCCCCG
This sequence comes from uncultured Planctomycetota bacterium, assembly GCA_964466285.1. Classification (GTDB taxonomy): domain Bacteria; phylum Planctomycetota; class PUPC01; order PUPC01; family PUPC01; genus CAYXNI01. The sequence continues at coordinate 826 of CAYXNI010000382.1, forward strand.
CCCGCGTCGCCGCCCACCCGCCGCATGTACAGCAGGCGATTGACGAACATTTCGCCGACGGAATGGGGTCAAGACCCTCGATGGAATCGTCGCGCTTGAGTGCCTCGGGCAATCTCGGCGAGCTGATCGAACGCTTCAAGGCGCAGTTTCCCCCGGAGACTTTCTGGATCGGCGTGGCCGGCCGCTTCGACGGCTATGGCGACTGGCTCATCCGCTGCGCCTTGGCCCGTGCCGCGGATCTGCACTGGCAATCGCACCTCCCCGGCTGGAAGCCTGGTGCAGTCGGCGTCATGGTCCTCGGCCAGGTCGCCCGCCAGCCCGACGACCTCGACCTGTCGCAGCAGCCGGGCGTGGACGTGGCGCTTCGTCTGCCTCCGATGCACTGGCTGCCCCGAGCCTACAAGGCCCGCCAGCACTTCGACGTGTTCTATGAAGTCCAATACGTCGTCCGAACCTCCTTCGCCAATCCCGTCCGATGGCAACTGGAGCAACAGGCCGCGGACGCCCGCCTGGCCGACTTCCAAGCCCTTTACGACGGCTTCCCGCACTCGGCGCGGCTGCTGGCCACGCGCCTCGCCATTTCGCAGTGGCACTTGATGAGCCATTGCGCCGGCTTCGAGGTGTCGCCCGTCGACCTCTACGTGCCCACCGATTGCGCCAAGGCCGAGGGCTTCGACCGCGTGCCCGTGGCCGACCTCGATGCGCACAAGGGCTGCGTCACCCTCCACAACGGCCAGGGCGATAGCCCCTTCGGCACCAAGACCCTGCCGCCCGACGTGATGCCCGCCATCGCCGCGGCCCTCAACCGCCGGGGCATTCGGGCCGTGCAGCTCGGGATCCGCGACGACGACCGCGAGCCGCCCATCTGCGGCGCCGTGGACCTGCGCGGACTCCGCGTGCCCGAGACGGCCCGCGTCATCCAGAACGCTCGGCTGCACGTGGATGTCGAGGGCGGCACAGCCATCATCGCCGCCGCCGTCCGCACGCCGAGCGTCATCTTCTTCGGCCCCACCGCCCCCATCCCCTTCGGCTTCGAGGGGAACGTCAACCACACCAGGGCCATTTGCCCGAAGCCGCATGGCCCGCACTGCTTCTGGTCCACCGACGATTGGAGCCGTCGGTGCCCTCTCGGCTTCGAGCACTGCGTCAACCATCCGCAGCCCGAAGCCGCCGTCCGCGTCGTCCTGGAGCAACTCGACAAACTGGAGCCCCGAAAATGATCGTCATGTCCACCACCACCGGCTGGAACCCCGGCGACGACCTCATCCGCGAGGGCGTCTACCGCCTGCTCGACCTCGACGGCCGCGAGCCCGTCGCCTGGCTCAGCCGCCTGCCGATTCATTGTTCCCGCCACTATACCGGCCTCGACTGGGTTCCTGCATTCGAGAGCCAGTATAGGCCCTGCGAATTGGAGGAGTTGATCTCTAATGCCCGCGCATTCGTTTGTGCAGGCACCCCCGAGTGGCTGACCTCCCTTGAGACAATTTGGTTCGCCTGCTCTATCTCCGCGGTCCCGATCTGGCTTGTCGGCGTCGGAGGGCCTGAAACTGACCGGTTCGGAGCAATCTGCGCCACACAGAATGATGGCCTCATCAAGGTCGCCACGACGCGCGACCCGCTCGGCGAGCCGTTGCTGGCCAAGGCTGGTGTCGAGTTCCAACGCTTCCTCGACCCCGCCTTCCACGCCAACTATGCCGTCGCCGACCAGGTGCCGGGCATCGTGCTCAATCCCCGCCTCGAAACCGACGACCAGGTCGCCCTCTACCGCGACCTCTATCAGCGGCACAAGGCCGCGGTCCGCAAGGTCGTCGTCCACGAGATCCGCGAGTTCCAAATCGCCCTGGGCATGGGCTTCGAGTGCCCCGTCTGGTTCTCCAGTGACTGGCGCGACTACCGCTCCGTCTATGCCGACTGCCAGGTGTATCTCGGCGGCCGCCTCCACGGCGCCATTCCCGCCCTCTGCGCCGGGGCAACCGTCCACCTGGTCGCACATCTGGAGAAACATGAGTATGTGGTTCGCTGGCCAGGCCGCATTGACCAAGTGCAAGCATACGGCCTCAACCAAGTGGCCACCATTGATCCCGCGTACTGTGGCAATGACATGACGGCCCTTCGAGGAGCCGTCAAAGCCGATTTCAACGCCCATCGAAACTACATTCGCGAGCGGCTTAGCGGCGGCTTGTCGTCGCCCTGCGCCTGAGAGAAGCCCTATGTCCGAACCCGCCATTATGGCCACCTATGAGTTGAAGCTGGCGACGCGCGAGTTGCTCGCCCGCCTCGACCCA
>CAYXNI010000383.1:0-3101 GCA_964466285.1 uncultured Planctomycetota bacterium
CGGCCGTCCCTCGTCGTCGCCAACAAACTCGACATGCCCGGCGCCGAGGAAACCGCCGCCAGACTCGAACGCCACGTCGGCCGCCCCGTCCCCCGTATCTCCGCACTCACAGGCAAAGGCCTGAGCGAACTCCTCGGAGAACTCAAGAAACTCCTCGACAGCGCAAACCCACACACCGGCAACCCGTAGCCAGTGGCCGGCAACCACCAAACCGCAACCGCTAATCCCCGTCGGATCACAGATCACTGATACCGGTCCATGGTCCCCGGTCCCTGGCTCATCGACGCCGTTTCCGGCGCTCCTCCCGCTTTTGCTCCGCCGGCGCCGCAAGCTTCCCCTCCGCCGCAGCCGCCTCCGCCACCGCCTCCAGGCGCCGCCGGATGAAATGCTGCTCGGCCAACCCGAAACCACTGCTGCACAGAAAATACACCATCAGCCCCGAAGGCATCCCGTACAGCATAAATGTAAACACGACCGGCATGATCATCATGATCTTCCGCTGCTGCTGAGCCTGCGGATCCGCACTCTTCGGAGACATCATCTGCTGAATCAGCATCCCCGCCGCACACAGAATCGGCAGCAGGTTGAACGACTGCCCCAGCAGCGGCAGCGGCGTACTGAACGTGAACAGATTGTCCGCCTTCGACAGATCGTTGATCCAGAAAATGAACGGAGCCTGCCTCAGGCCCACTTCCTCGTACAGCGCACGCCACAGCCCGATGAAAATCGGCATTTGCAGCAGCATCGGCAGGCAGCCCCCCATCGGGTTCGCCCCGTGCTCCCGCATTACCTTCATCACCTCCTGCTGCTGCAGCTTCTTGTCGTGCTTGTACTTCTCCTTCACCGCGTTCATCAGTGGCTGAATCTTCTGCATCTTGTGCGTCGTCTTCTGGCTCTTCAGCGTCAGCGGGTGCAGCACAATTCGGACCACCATCGTCAGCAGCACGATCGCCCACCCGTAGTTCGGCGTAACATACCGGAACACGTGCAACAGCCACGACAGAAACCGCGTCACCGGTGCCGGCCACCCGTACACCATCAGCGCGTCGAAATGCTGCTCCCGGTAATGTTCCAGCACCTCCGGCATCTTCGGCCCCACGAAAAACATGAACCGCCGCTCCACCTTCTCCCCAGGCGGAATATCCAGCGTGTTCATCTCCAGCACCGACGTCACATTGTGCTCGCTCACCTTCTCGATCAGAACCGCCGTCACCTCAGGTGTCGGCGTCATCGGCTTCAGCACCGCGACGAAATACCGGTTCCTGACGCCAGCATAGATCGCATCCGTCCCCCCATACGAACGCGGTTCGCTGGCCGACTTTGGCGGCGCGAAGCTCTTGAGTTCCGCCTTGCCGCCGGGAAACGCCGCTACTACCGCCCCGATATCTTTTGACCCCTGCTGCTCAAAACCCCGCTGCACCAGCAGCTCCGGCTCAGGCACAATCCCCGCCGCCGAACGCACCCGGTACCGGAAACTCTTCGCACTGGAACCCAGGTTCCGCACAACAATCCTCATCTCGATGTCGCGGCCGTCCGGCGGATGGATCGCTTCGATCGCAGGTTGCCGGAACAGAAACGTCTTTGTGATCTCCAACTCAAGCTCGGGAACCACCGTCTTGAACTGCCTCACGTCCGAATACCCGGAAGGAACCAGCGCTGCCGCTGCCGCATCGTACTCCCAGACTCTCGTCCCCAGGTCCCCCGCCCCGCCCGCCTCCGTCACCGCCAGAGACAGCAATCTCCCCGGCTTAGCTGGCTCGAGGTCCGTAATCAGCGGCAGAGGCATCTTGCCCTCCGCCGTCAGGAAGAAATCCTTCGAGGTCACGCTCTTAATCGCCGCGCCCTGCTCAGTCAACACGACCTTGAACAACTTCGTCTCCGCCTCGAACTCCTTCGGCTCCCGCGGCGGCCCTGGCGCGGGCTTGATCGCCGCCCCGGGCTCCGTGGTCTGCGCCTCCGGCTTGACCGCCGCCACGGCCGCCGGGCTCGTCGCGCCAGCGGCCTGCGTAGTCCCTGCCACGGGCCCCGGCTCACTCGGCCTGGCCGGCACCGCAACCGGAGCAGGCGGGGCGGGGGCCGGCGGCGTCTGCCTCCGGCCGAAGACCCACGGATAGATGAAATTGAGATAGATGAACAGCGCCAGGAAGCAGACAACAATCCCGATTATACTGCGCTTGTCGCCCACTTATTTCCCCGCCCGAAGCCTGTCCCCAAGTGTCCGATCCAACTCCTTCGTGGCGTAAACCTTCCTGATCGTCACATCAATGTTGTATTCCACTCTCCGGAAAACGATCACATCCCCGTCGAACGTCACGTAACACGCCCGCCGGTCCCCGTCCCTCGGCTGACCCACGCTTCCCACGTTCACCATCACCTTCTCCTCCCCCGGCAGATACACGCCCATAGACAGATCCTCCGGGTGAATAAACCTGTCGCCATCCTGGAAAACCCCCGGCAGGTGCGTGTGCCCGCAGAAACAGAACTTCTCGATCTGCGCGAAAATCTCCTCCATCTTCGCCGCGTTCCGTACGTCCTTCGGATAGACGTAATCCCGCAACGGCTGTCGCGGAGAGCCGTGAACGTACAACTCGTTCCCCTCCTGATACGTCTCCTGGAGGCTGTGCAGGAACTCCTGACTCTCTCGTGCCACCCCGGCGTCCGCCTCGAACAACTGCTTCTTCGTCCACTCGATCGCCATCTCCGCGCGCGCGCGGAAATCCTTGGATCCCGCGCGAAACAGCACCGCCTCCTCGTGATTCCCCAGAATCGACAGCTTGAAGCTCCGCGCGACCTTCAGACATTCCACCGGGTTCGGCCCGTAACCCACCACATCCCCCACACAGATAATCTCCTCGATGCCACGGCTCTCGATGTCCTCCATCACGGCCGTCAGCGCCTCGAGATTACCATGAACGTCAGACAGGATAGCTTTCAATGCAGCACCACTTGCCCAAAGTTCCGCCCTGCGTCCTCAAACAACAAACAATCAATGCAGTTCGCGTACCATACCAGCTATCGCCCCTCCTGTCAACACGGAACGAGCCGCGGGTGTGGCCGGAAAAAGTAGGTGGAAAAAGCGGGCAGGCTTTGGTGTTGACGGT
>CAYXNI010000384.1:0-3090 GCA_964466285.1 uncultured Planctomycetota bacterium
GTGACAGTTTGTGACCCGACCTGGCCTGCCTTTCCGCGACCGTCGCAGCAGTGCCTGTATGGGACGCGCCGGAAGTCGCTTGGCGACATAGCTCATTTCTACCGGCAATTGCGACCTTAAGCCGCGCTTCGGAAAGAAACGCGGCTTTTTTTGCGCGGGCGCCTCGGCACGACGAGTGGGCCGCACGAGGGACCTCGCCCGAACCCTCTTGCGGCCGTCCCCTCCGCGGCCTATAGTAGCATTGTGAGATTCGTTTTTGGCACCCCAGTGGGACTCCAGTATCATGTCCGCTCGATGGCTTCTTCCAGCGGCAGACCCGGCGCTCTGTGACTCCCTTTCCAGCCAGCTTGCCATATCCCCCGTAACTGCACAGGTTCTCATCAATCGCGGCCTCCGAGACCCCGAGGCCGCGCACACCTTCCTGAACCCTCAGTTGAACGACCTCGCGGATCCCGACCTCCTCCCCGGAATGGGCCCCGCCGTCGAGCGGATTGACAAGGCCGCGCGCGACAAGGAAAAAATGCTGGTCTATGGCGACTACGACGTCGACGGCACCGCCGCCACCGCACTGCTCGTCCGCTTCCTGCGATTGGCCGGCCTCGACGTCGAGTACTACGTACCCCACCGCATCGAGGAAGGCTACGGCCTCAACACTGCCGCTCTGGCCGCGTTCAAGAGCCGCGGCATCTCGCTTGTCATTACCGTGGATTGCGGCGTCAGCGCCGTCGCCGAAGCCGAATATGCCCGGGCCGAGGGACTCGATCTCATCATCACCGACCACCACGAGCCCGGCGACCAGATCGCGTCTGCATGCGCCATCGTCAACCCCAAGATGACCGGCAGCCTCCATCCGTTCCGCGAGCTCTCAGGCGTCGGCGTCGCCTTCAAGTTCGCCTGGGCCGTCGCCAAGCGGTTCTCCGACGGCCAGAAAATGTCCGAGGAGTTCCGGAACTTCCTCCTGAACTCCCTCGGCCTCGTCGCACTCGGCACCGTCGCCGACATCGTCCCGCTCCTCGGCGAGAACCGCATATTCGCCAAGTACGGACTCAAGGCGCTCGGCGTGAGTTGCGGGCCTGGCCTCCGCGCCCTCATCGAATGCTGCAGGCTCCAGGGCAAGTCCCTCAGCCCCATCGACATCGCCTATGGCCTCGCCCCACGCCTCAATGCGGCCGGACGAATGGCCGATGCCGGGCTCGCCATCGACCTCATGATGACCGAGGACCGCGCACGAGCCCTGGAAATCGCCGCAACGCTCGACCGGCACAACAAGGACCGCCAGAAACTCCAGAACGAGACCTTCCTGAACGCACGCGAAATGCTCCTGGCCCAGCCCGATTTCGAATCTGCGCGAGCCATCATCCTGGCCAGCGACGGCTGGCATCCGGGAATCATCGGCATCGTCGCGTCCAAGCTCGTCGACGAGTTCACCCGCCCCGCCGCGCTCATCGCACTGCACGGAGCCGTGGGCAAAGGTTCCGCACGGTCAATCCCAGGCTTCCACCTGTTTAACGCCCTCGAAGGCTTCCGCCACAGCATGATCAGTTTCGGCGGCCACGCCGGCGCCGCAGGCTTCCAGATCGAAGCCGCGCACATCCCCGGCTTCTCTTCCCACCTCAAGGCCGCCGCAGCACAGGCCAGCCCCGACCTCTTCCAGCGAACGCTCGAAGCCGACGCCGAAGTGAGCCTCGCAGACCTGACCCCGCGTCTGACCGACGAGCTGGACCGCCTCGGCCCGCACGGCGAAGCAAATCCCCGGCCCCTCTTCGTCGTCCGGAACCTTCGCGTCGCCGGCCGCCCCAAGCTCATGGGAATGAACGGCCGGCACATCGCCTTCTATCTGACCGACGGCAAGAGCAGCTACCGCTCTGTTGCCTTCGGCATGGGAGAGGAACTTTACGACAGAATGATCGCGGGAGACCGGCAATGCTCGATCGTCTTCTCCCCCCGCTTCAACGCCTGGACCGGTTCCGGAGAACTGGAACTCCATGTGAAGGACATCCTGTGGCAATGACCCCCTGCCAGCACGCACCCGCACCGGCCCCCCGCCGGGCCTGCCTCCGCGCCAGCCGAATGTCTTTGTTCGCCGTCGTCGTGTTCCTTGCAGCATCCGTCGCCGCAGCGCGATCCGCCGGCGCGGCAGACGCACCCGCCTCACTCGAGGAAATCCGCGAGAAGCTCGCCTCGCAGCTCGCCGAACAGGTGAATCTGCGCACCGCGCTCGGTGACGGGCGTGGCGCCGCCAGAACTTTCATTACCCTTGCCGCCGTGCACGCCAACTCCGTCCTCACCCGCGAGACTGCATGGTCCATGCTCGCGGTCTACGAAAACACCACGTTGCCGGGCGACATCCGGAGCCGCCTCCTGTCGCCCGACGCCTCGATCTGGCAGAAGGCCGTATCGGACATCGCCGCCGCGCTCTCCCTGCTCACCGCAGGGCACAAGATCCCCAACACACCCGCAGGCACCGCGGTCCTCGGACCCGCCGACGGTTGCCCGGTCACTCATGCGCGCGGCTTCGCACGCGGCGCGAACGGAGCCGTCGTCATCCTCGCCGAGGGGCTCGCCATTTGCGATGGCTCCCGCTGGCAAGTCATGCAACCCTCGGCACTCCGTGTTTGCCTCCCCGTGCATGACCTGTTCGTGGACCGGCAAGGCCGCACCTGGATCGGCAGCATGTCCTCCCCTCCGCCAGGGCAGGGGAGCAGGCTGGATGCGTTTCTGGCCTTCGAGCTGAACCGCGCCGGATTCCTTGAGCCGAGCCCCAGCCGCGATCTCCCCGGACACTGGCACGCTTTCCGCGGCCTGGACGCCGTCACCTCATTTGCCGAGAGCAAGAACACGTTCTGGCTGGCCACGCAGTCCGGCCTGTTCACCTGCCGCCTCGACCGCCTCATCCCGGCCGCCTGCCCGCTTCCGTTCTCCCCCTTCCGCAAGCTCGTAGCGTCACCCGACTCCGACGGCCTCTGGGTCGTCGATCTCGACCGCGTCAGCCGCTTTGACGGCAGGCGATGGCACAGCTGGAAACTCGGCGGCCTTCGCCCCGTCGGCGGACTGGCCGCCAATGGCAAGCCCGTCATCGTCACTGCCTCC
>CAYXNI010000385.1:0-3087 GCA_964466285.1 uncultured Planctomycetota bacterium
CGACGGCCTTCGTGCTGGGGGCCGAGGGGACCGGGCTCCGGCGGCTCGTGCGGGTTCGCCTGTTCCGCCTCCACCGTGGCCGGCGCAGGCGCGGCGGCCGCTTCCGGTTCCCGCTCCTCCTCTTCCGGCTGCGGCCGGTTTGCCTTGCCCTCGAGGATGGCATCCATCAGCTTCGAACAGATCAGCTGGATCGAGCCCATCGCGTCGTCATTCGCCGGAATGACAATGTCGATGCCCTCCGGGTCCGAGTCGGTGTCGAGAATGCAGATAGTCGGCAGGTTGAGAGTCGCCGCCTCGCGCAGAGCATTCCGCTCACGCCGCGGGTCGACAATGATCAGTGTGTCCGGCGGCCGTTTCATCATGCGAATCCCGCCCAGGTTCCTCTGGAGCTTCGACATCTCCCGCCGCAGCACCGAGGCGTACTTCTTGCCGCGGTTCTCGATCTCGCCGGTCTCCTGCATCTGCTCGAGTTCCTGCAGGCGTTTGATCCGGCCCATCACGACGCCAAAGTTTGTCAGCGTGCCGCCCAACCAGCGCTCGGCGACGTATGGAATACCCGCCCGCTCCGCCTGCTGCCTGACGGTGTCTCGCGCCTGCTTCTTCGTCCCGATGAGGATCGCCTCGCCACCCTGTTCTACCACGCTTTGCAGGAACCGGCGGGCACGGACCAGCCCGCGGACAGTCTCACGCAGGTCGATCACGTGGATCGAATGGCGCGCCTCGTAAATGTACGGCTTCATCTTGGGGTTCCACCGGCTTGTGTGGTGGCCGTAGTGGACCCCCGCCTCCAGCAATTCCCGCATCGTCACAACTGGCACAAGGACCTCCTGGCGCCGGCCGTGCGACCCGGGGGTGTCTTTGCACCAAGACACCGCGCACTGCCGACATAAAAAAGGAACACAACTTTACCATGCGCCCACCACGAACGCACGGCGGACATGCAGACCGCAAACCAAGATTATAGCCGTAAGTGCCAATCTGTCAAGCCTTCTCGCTGAATTTGCGGCGCGGGAAACGCGCGAACTGCGTCGCTCGATCCAATCTGCGGAGAAGAGGGCACTTCCCGTTGTGCATTCCTGCGCCACAATGTAGAATAGGTAAAGTCCAGACCGGAGAGCCGAGCGGCCATGCCCGACCTTCTTGATGACCTGACCGAACCCCAGAGCGAGGCCGTGCTCCACGGCGATGGCCCCATGCTTGTCGTCGCCGGCGCCGGCAGCGGGAAGACACGCGTCATCACGCGGCGCGTCGCCCACCTCGCCGCCCAGGGCGTACCGCCGTACCGCATCCTCGCTATCACATTCACCAACAAGGCGGCCGCCGAGATGAATAGCCGCGTGCAACAACTCGTCGGCGCCCGCGGAGCCTGGATTTCCACGTTTCACGCTCTGTGCGCCCGAATGCTCCGCCAGTTCCAGGACCTGCTCGGTTTCTCGCACCCGTTCACGATCTACGACCGCTCCGACTCGCTCGCATGCCTCAAGGCGGTGCTCGCCGAGTCGCACCTCACCGGGAGCCGCGTAAGACCTCAGTCCTTTCTCGCCGCCATCAGCCGGGCCAAGAACGACATGCTCACACCCGACGAACTGACGGCACGTGCCGCCAGACCGGGCGACCGCGAGATCGCAGCGGCCTACGCTGCCTACGAACGGCTCTGCCGCTCGAACAACGCCCTCGATTTCGACGACCTCCTCGTCTGCACTGCAAGGCTCCTTCGTGACAACCGGGATTTCCGCACCTACTGGCAGACACGCTTCCACCACGTCCTCATCGACGAGTACCAGGACACCAACCGCCCCCAGTATCTCATCGCCCGAGAGCTCGCCGCCGGCCACCGCAACATTTGCGCGACCGGCGACCCGGACCAGTCCATCTACGCTTGGCGCGGAGCTGACATCAACAACATCCTGGACTTCAAGAAGGACTACCCCGACGCGCACGTGGTGAAACTCGAGGAAAACTTCCGCTCGACCCAGATGATCCTGCTCGCAGCGTCAGGCGTCATCCAGAAGAACAAAGCTCGAATCCCGCGCGGGCTCTGGACCCGGAACGAAGCGGGCGCACCAGTCCAGGTCGTATCGTCCGCCACGGACGTGGACGAGGGCGACGCCATCGTGGCCGGCATCCGGGCCTCCGAGATCGAGGGCTTCGGCTACGGAGGCATGGCCGTTTTCTACCGCACCCACGCCCAGTCCCGCGTAATCGAAGACGCCCTCCGCGACGCGGGCATCCCCTACGATATCCTCGATGCCCTCGAGTTCTACAACCGCAAAGAGATCAAGGACATCGTTGCGTACCTCAAGGCGATCGTCAACCCGGCCGACGGAGTCAGTGTCGCCCGCGTCATCAACGAACCGAAGCGCGGCATCGGCCCACGCACCGTTTCGCAGGTCTCTGCGCACGCCATGTCCGAGGGGCTGACCTTGAGCGAGGCCATCGCCGCCGGCCGGATTCCGGGCTTGCCCCCGCGCACAATCGGGAAACTGGCCGAGTTTTCCGCACTCATGGTCCGGCTGCGAAACACGGTCCGGTCTCCCGTCGCCGGTCTTGTGCGTACCGTGCTCAAGGAAACCGGCTACCTGGAACTGCTCAAGAAATCCCCGGCCGAAGAGGACAAGGCTCGAGCCGAAAACGTCGAGGAACTAGTGAACGCCGCCGCCGCATTCGACCTCGATTATCCCGGCGCTGGACTCGAGGAATTCCTAGAACGAGTCACCCTCGTCTCCGACAGCGACTCCATGACAGGCGAGCAGGGCAGGGCGGTCCTCATGACCCTGCACTCCGCAAAGGGCCTGGAGTTCCCCGTCGTGTTCATCGCGGGAGTTCAGGAAGGCCTGCTTCCCCACATGAACTCAAACGGCTCGCCCGCGCGCGTCGAGGAAGAACGCCGCCTCTTCTACGTCGGGATCACGCGCGCCAAGAAGAAGCTATTCCTGCACTGGGCATCGGAGCACCTGACATATGGCATGGCCGGCGAGGCCAGAATGTCGCGCTTCATCCACGAGATTCCCGCCCCGGCCAGGTCCGGCGGCCGGAGCCTCCTCGAGCCCGAGGAGGAGCGGGGCCCGGGCCGTGGCGTGTCCTTCG
>CAYXNI010000386.1:0-3082 GCA_964466285.1 uncultured Planctomycetota bacterium
ACCGGCGGGAGTTCCCATTGCCTGCCCTGGGTGCGGGTGTATCGACTGAATCGGCCGTAGAGACAATTTCCGTCCGGGTCCTTTACGGTTGCGGAGATCGCAAAGTGCACAGCCGCCAATGCTTCGATATGCAGCACAAACTGACGGCTTTCACCGGGCGCGAGCGTTATTTCCGCTTGCTCGGCCATGTCGGTCCGCTTGGCTGGCCTCAAGGCAACCCGGGCGAAAACCTGAACCGGCTTGTTCCCAGGGTTGAACAAGAACAGCCGTTCGCCGATCGAACCTTCGAAAGGATTTCCGTCGTGCAGGAAGTGAATCGCCGCGCACGGCTTTTCGGTGAATCGGAACAGGACCTGGTCCTCTGCCGAAGCGTTTCCATGGCTCAGGCAGGGCCGTGCGTGCGGCTTTTGGAAAACCCGGCAGACGTTGATAGACCACGGGCCTTCAGTCGCGTCGCCTCGACCGAACGCCGCGACAGGCAGGATCACCTGGCAGTGCCAGAGACCCTCATGGACGGCGGATCGGACCCGGAATGTCTCCACATGCCCGTCTTCGATCCGGGCGGCCGGGCGGCCGCAGCGGCAGATCGCCCGTTGGCTCCGGCCCCCGGAGTCAATGGTGATCTGGAAGACGGCGCCTTGCTTCCCGGCGGGCCCTGGATCTATCCAGATTTCGATCGCGTCGCCGGGAAGAAAACCGGAGCTCGGATGAATCTCGGAGACGACGGCAATACAGAGCTCAGTTCGGGTCGCCCCGACATAGGTTCTGGCGGCTCTTTCTTCTGCAACGCCGCCACGGGTGAGAGTGTCGAACCCGGCTGCGCCTTGCCACGTTTCACGCTTCACACGACTGCTGAGGCGCGGCGGCCGCGACATCAGGGGGACGCGAAACTCTTCCAACGGTTGTCGCTCCATATGAGTCTTCTGGAGGGGAGATTCTTGCCGACCCACAACAAAAACGTCAGCACGAGAACGAGCGAGGCGAGGGGGCCCTTTGCCTGTCGCGTCGTCATTCTCCATTCTTCGCTTCGAACAAAGCTTTGAGCTTTCCGTAGACAGCCGCACTACGCGGCTTGCCCGGCTCGAACACGCGCAGTTCCCGTATGTGAACGCCCGGGTTGGCGCTGTTCTTCAGCATGTTCACGCGGACGTACCGCGCCGGAGTCGCCGGGATGACATGACGATATCCCCGATCCGTGGACTTCTCCTCGTTCTTGCTCGCGTCGACAACCTTCGACCAGGTCTTGCCGTCGGCGGACAATTCGATTGTGTACTGGTAATAACGATCCTCTCCCACATAGCCGTACAGATGAATTTCATCGATCACGACAGCTTTTTCCAGATCAACCTGGAGCCATTGCGGGTATGGGTTCGCATCCCAGTATGTTGCCATGTCGCCATCCACAGCGGCAGTGGCTTGGTGATCTGTCGAAGCCTCCTTCGAGGCCGTTACAGGTTTGCCGGTAGTCAGGTTCTTCTCGTAATCGAGCATCTCGCCAAGAAATGCATCCCGGTAATGCCCCGTGCCGTCTTCGGCACGAATCATAAGTTGTGATGTTTTGTAGTACTTCGCGATGTCGGCCAGGGGCATTCGAATCTCTTTCGGCAGAGCCGCTAGGCTTGCGCGCTTGTCGAACTTCTCGGATGACCCCGGAATCTCCACACAGGCAAAAGCCAGCCCGTCGTCGCTGCGCACAACAAGATCGCCGGTCCCGGCGTCCAGGGAAAACCGGATCGTGTTCTTTTCCGTGTATTTTCTGTCATCCATTGACAGCCAGCGGCTCGGCGCAAGGGCCACCGCGCACACATCGCTCCAGCAGGGCTCTTCGCCGTCCTTGAATTCGCGGTAGTCCTGGTGCCAACGGCACGGCGGGTCAACAAAGCCGAGGTAGCGATTCAGCGTATCCGCGCCGCGCAACATGATGCCGTTCGGGTAGTTCTTCGTGTGGGGGAGGGTCAGGGCATGGCCGATTTCGTGAAGACCTGAGCCGACGGTCGTCGCCGCCGTGGCCCACACCGCAAAACGGCCGATGTCGTCGGCATGGAAATTCTTCTCGTCAATCTGCACATCGCTCATGAACGTCTTCCGGATGTTCTTCACGCCCGTCGGCCACGTGTAGAAGCAGGCGCCGCCCATCAGGGCTACGTCCCCGCCGCCGAGAGCGGCATAGGCCGTGGCCGCTCCGGTCCCTTTGACATGCCGGCTGAACGCCACGCAGACAAGATTCTTGAACGGCCCATGGGGCAACTGCTCTCCGATGGCGGCAGCGGAAGCATCGTAGGCGTCGTACCCGCTCAGCTTCTGCATTTCTTCGAAGCTTCCCTTGCCCTTGACGATGTGAACAATGACCTTGCCATTTTCGTCCAGTTCGAGATTGAAGGTCCTGCGGCCGTACCCCTGCCGGTACATCTCGTCGGCCGTGAACGTCTGCATCAGCTTGAGGGCGGCATCCCACTTGGCCTTGTAGTCCTGGGAATCGTCCTTGAACGGCGTGTCGTAGGTCGGGTTGCCTGTCTTATCGGCAAAGAGCACCGCCCGGATTTTATAGGGACTTGTCTGGGGCTTGTAGATGAGCGTGAATGGAATCCGGCTCTTGTCCGCCTGGACGACAAGACTGTTTTTACCCGGCACCAGTTCGGCAAGCGCCTTGAATCGTCCCTTGCGCGCATTGCCGGCCATTTCACGCGAATCCAGTTTGGACGACTCGTTCGTGACGGTTACGCTTTCCAGCGTTGCGTCGCCCAGCGTTCCGCGCAGCAACACCAACGGATAGCGAACCGTCTCGCCACTCGCGTAGTTGGTGACCGCAATCGGCGGTTTGTCTTCCGCCGCAGCGGGAACACCAATAAGACAAGAAAGAAAAGCAAGTGCTGCAAACGTGTCAATCCTCATCGTGACTCCTCTATTTCTTTTCCGTCGTATCGTAGGCCCGGACCTCGCTCAGGTGGTTGTGGTCGTTGGTCGTGTTCCCGAACATGTTGATCCGGATGAATTGCACTTCGATAGGGTCGAATGTGTGCGAGTAGGCGCCTTCCGCCGGCTTCGTGTTCTGCTTCATGTCCACGATCTGCTTCCAGTCGCC
>CAYXNI010000387.1:0-3068 GCA_964466285.1 uncultured Planctomycetota bacterium
TCGACACCGGCGACGGCTCCTGCATCGAAATCTTCGCCGGCGGCACCGGCCCCAGCCCCGAGGGCGCCATCCTCCATTTCGCCCTCAACACCGACAACACCGACCTCGCCACCGACCGCGCCCGCACCGCCGGCGCCAAAATCACCATGGAACCCGCCGACGTCTCCGTCGACGCCACCCCAGCCCCCATGCACGTCCGCATCTCCTTCTGCTCCGGACTCGACGGCGAAGTCATCGAGTTCTTCCAGCTCAAACAGAAGTAAGGGCCTCTAACACATACGGCGTCAAGTCGGGCAGAGGGAGCAGCGCCCGCGCCGGCAGAGTCGTTTCCTCACAAGCTCCAAAGGAGCGAAATAGCGTAGCCTGGGGCAACGCCCCAGGTATAATGACGGCACCAGATGAAGCCCTGAAGGAATGAGTTGCAGCCGCTCACAACACCCGTATCGGATGGCCGTGTCGGCCATCCATGGGCTTTACACAGAAATCATGTAAGACGTAGTTCGAGCGACAAACGTGATCGACAGGAAAGCCAGAGATCAGATGGCGGAAGCGATTCGATCCTATATGGACGAGAAGACCACGGCTTTTCAGTTCAACGATACGCTCACGGAGATCATGTACGCAAGTGAAGATAAGACCGTCCAAACAATCCGGCAAGCTCTGTGGTTCCACTATGACGACTGCAAGGATCACAAGATTGTCGCATCCAAAGAGGAGTGGGACTACTTCAACCGCCTGTTGCTTCTGCTCGCATCAGATGCTGGGATTGAAGTCGTGAGGAGTTGGCGGCGCTGGCACATCAGCCAGGCCGTGGCAGCCGTTTGCCTGGCGTGGTTCGCCTATCTCGCGGCTCGCACGGGATTCGGAGAGCATCTGTTTGCCTTGGCGTGCCCATTTGGTGTGGTATCCATGGCTCTCGCATGGTTCAACTCCCGCCGACGGAAGAAGGCAATTGCTGCCATCGAAGTTGCCGTGACGCCATTTTCTTCTGTCAGCACCATGCTCTCCGTGCGCCGTAGAGTCACCGGTTTCGTCAAGGCAAGGTATCCGAGGGCCATCACTGGCCGCAGGATTAGAGATCCTATCATTGACAAGTTGATGTGGATTCCATGGACGATGGTACGGCTCATGTTCTCCCCGATCGCTCTGTTCATCCAGATGTTGCCGGAGAGGGAATCGGAAACAAGGATCAAGATGCCTGAACCAGAGGGTGCAGGCGATACGCTACCCGCGCGCGCCTGACCCTCGCCGTTGAGCGAAAGGAGAAAGGATGAAGACTTGCCTGATCGCTCTTGTCGGTCTTGTCTGCTTGCCGGCCCTGGCTTCTCAAGAGAAGATCATTCAACCGTACAAAGTGACGATCTCCGCTGATGCGGGCAAACCCTTCGGGGATGTGGCCGTTGAGATCACCACCGACCGAAACGCAGATAACCCGAAGATCACAGCCATAAGACTCAAAATCGATGGCGAATGGCAGGATGTTCCGAAGAAAGCCTTCACCGATCTCGATTCTCCCCTCTTGAACAAGACCGAGATTCGGACGGAGGTCGGATACGATGACAGCCCATGGCTATACATCTACTTCGAGGTTTCCCACCGCGACAACAGCGGCACATGGCGTCCGAAGCAGGTTCACATCGCGTACCACAAAGGCAGGTTTGAACAGCGGACCATCACCACACCCACTTCGGATACAGAGTCGAAGTGGGACAAGATGGAACTATGACGCCGGACATCCGGCTGCCGGCTATCGCCACACCGCGCCGCAGCCAGCATCAAGCCGCATCAAGCCGTGCCCATCAGGCCGTGCCTGTCACACCGTCAAGCCGTAATGCCTTGTCCCTGAATCGAGTACGATGCCGGCCCGCATTCCGGCGCCAGGCTCAGGCCGTAGCGATGCATCAGGTGCTCAAGCCGCCCGGCCTGCTTCCAGCCCACCCAAGAGCAAACGGCGCGGAACACGCGGTCCCCGCGCCGCTCGTGCGGGAATTCAGGAACGCACAGTTCGCCTGCGAAGAATGCGCTCCGCCAGAGGCGCCCTGTGGACTCGCGGCTCACGATGACGTACCATGTGCGCCAGGAATCGCAGCACGAGGACCACGCGCATGATCACGATCGACGGCTCGATGGGCGAAGGCGGCGGCCAGATCCTCCGCACCGCGCTCGCGCTCTCCCTCGTCACCGGCAAGCCCTTCCACATCGAGCGAATCCGCGCCGGCCGCACCCGCCCCGGCCTCCTCCGCCAGCACCTGACCGCCGTCAACGCCGCCGCCCAGATCGGCCAGGCACAGCTCGACGGCGCCGCCATCGGCTCCCAGGAGCTCGCCTTCGAGCCCTCCGCCGTCCGCCCCGGCAACTACCACTTCTCGGTCGGCACCGCGGGCAGCACCACACTCGTCCTGCAAGCCGTTCTGCCTGCGCTCCTCACCGCCTCCGCGCCGTCCACCATCCGGCTCGAAGGCGGCACCCACAACCCCTCCGCCCCGCCGTTCGACTTCCTCGACAAGACGCTCCTCCCGCTCATCAACCGCATGGGACCGCACGTCACCGCCACGCTCCACCGCCCCGGCTTCTACCCCGCCGGCGGCGGAAGCTTCTCCGTCGACATCGCCCCCGCCGCGAAACTCGCCCCCATCGACCTCCTCGAGCGCGGCGAGGTCCGCGCACGCCGCGCACGAGCCATCGTCTCCGCGCTCCCCCTCCACGTCGCCGAGCGCGAACTCCGCGTGCTCGGCAGGAAGCTCGGCATCGGCGAAAGCTCCCTCGCCCCCGAGATCGTTCAGGACCCCGCCGGGCCCGGCAACGTCCTCATCGTCGAGATCGAATGCGAACACATCACCGAGGTCTTCACCGCGTTTGGCGAGCGCGGCGTCTCCGCCGAGTCCGTCGCCGGCCGCGTCGCCGCCGAGGTCCAACAATACCTCGAATCAGGCGTCCCCGTCGACAGCCACCTCGCCGACCAGCTCATCCTCCCCTTTGCCCTCGCCGGCGGCGGCTCGTTCAACACACTCCCACTTTCCAGCCACGCCCGGACAAACATTGACGTCCTGCGGGCCTTCCTCGACCTC
>CAYXNI010000388.1:0-3053 GCA_964466285.1 uncultured Planctomycetota bacterium
TCCCGCGACGCTTCCGCCGGCGTTCCGACGTGCGTACCATCGCTCCGTCCACGGTCACCGCGACACGATCTCCCGCCAGCTCCGCCGGTACTCGCCTGTCCCGTTCCTTCGCGGCGCGTTCTCCCCAAACCCCTGCCACATTTTGGACGGCACTCACCGACACCGCCACGCCTGTCAACCGTTCCACTATCTGCGTCGTCTCTTCATAGGTCAGACTGCTCGCCGTAAACGCCATCGCGTCCTGCATCCCTTCGCTGTAATAGCCCTCCACCCCCAACGCCGCATCCAGAGGGCATATCACGCCTCCGCTATTCGCCTCGCTCCAGTACGTCGCTCGCGTCACGCGGATCGGCCCCAGCAACGTCTGCACCTCGCGTTCCCGGTATCCCTTGAACTCTCGGCACTTCCCCTCGCTCTCCTGCCATTGCCCCACGTGTCCCGTCCCCTTCCGCTCGACCAAAGTCTGAAGAATCTTTCGACCAATCTCCCGCATCGCGTCCCGTGTCTTCCGCTCCGCCACATACAGCCAGTGGCCGTCCTCCCAACTCCGCTGCTCTTCGCACAACCCCTCGACAATCTCTCGAACCGCCGTCATAATGTGTTCCACACACGCTTCGCGATCCATCGGCTATCCTCCTTGTCAACTTGGATCAAAACCCAAGAATGCCTGACAAGAGGATAGCCGATTCTTTCCCCAAAACCCAGCCGGTAGTCTAGTTACGTACCCACGAAACAAATATCGACTCCGCGTTACTTGTTCGCCGCGGGGCAGTTGGCGTTCTAGAGCGACGGCTGCCGAACCAGCGCCTGAACTCGTTCCTTCATCGTGTGCCCGACCTTGAACTTGACGGATGCGCGAGCGGGGACACTGACCTGCTGTTTGGTCTTCGGGTTCCTCGCCTCGTGACCGACGCGTGTTCTCGGCTCGAAGACGCCGAACTCCCGCAGTTCGATGCGATTCCCCTGACTCAACTCTTTGACAATCTGATCGAGAAATGTCTGGACCGCGTCATACGCGGCAGTCTGCTGGCAACTGCATTTCTCGGCCACCGCACACACCAGATCCTTCTTGGTCACCGTTGTCATAACGATCCCCCTCCCAAAAGTGACGGTATACAAAGAAGCCCCGTGCCATCCCAGAAGTCCTTAAACTATATATAATTATACTATATTCTCCCGGCTGCGTCAAATGGGCGGGCAACCTTGTTGCGGCGTAGCGAGACACCTGGTCTTCGCAGCCACGGTACACCGTAACCGACGCGGCCCCCGTGCAAAGGTTCAGACGGACTGGTCAGCCGGCGGCGGCTCCGGCTCCGCCGGTTCAGTCGCAGGCTCTTGGTGCTCAATCGCTTCAGGCGCAGGCTCTTCTGGTTTCGCAGCGCTTTCCTCAGCCGCGCGCTGAGCTGCCAGTTTCTCGGCCGACGGTAGTACGGTCTGTCCGAACGCCTGGCTTCTCGCCGGTTCGGGTGCGGGCCCTCCCGCACTCTCACCCTCGGGAACTCCCGAAGGCTCCGAATCGGAATCTCTCATGCTCAGGCCGATCTTCCGCTCCTTGGGATCCACCCGGATGATGCGGACCTCGATCTCCTCGCCGGGCTTTACGAGCTCCTCGGGCGATTTCACCCTCTTGTCGGTCAGTTCGGACACATGCAACAGGCCTTCGAGGTCGTCCTCAAGCTCGACAAAGACGCCGAAGTTGGTGACCTTCGTGACTTTTCCCTGGGTGAGCGCGCCGACGATGAACTTCGCCGGAATGCGGTCGAGCCACGGGTCGGGCGTCAACTGCTTCATGCCGAGCGCCACCCGCTTCTTCTCCTGATCGACCGACAGCACGATGGTCTCGATCCGCTCGCCCTTCTTGAGCACCTCCGACGGGTGGTTCACCTTCTTGGTCCAAGAGATGTCCGACACGTGCAACAGGCCGTCGATCCCTTCCTCGATCTCGATGAAGGCGCCATAGTTGGTCATGTTGCGGACGCGGCCCTTCACCATCGTACCTTTCGGGTACTTCTCCTCGACCAGGGTCCACGGGTTCACCTCGGTCTGCTTCATGCCGAGGGAAATCTCCTGCTTCTCCTTGTTGATGCTCAGGACGACCACGTCGACCATGTCGCCGATGGCGACGACCTCCGACGGGTGCATGACGCGGCGGGTCCAGGACATCTCGGACACGTGCACCAGGCCTTCGACCCCCTCTTCGAGCTTGACGAAGGCGCCGTAGCTCATGACGTTCACCACCTGTCCGCGTATCTTGCTGCCGACGGGATACTTTTCCTCGATGCCTTCCCACGGGCTGGCCTGCTTCTGCTTGAGGCCGAGCGAGATCCGCTCGCGCTCGCGGTCAATGTTCAGGATGACCACCTCGACCTCGTCGTCGATCGCGACCATCTCGGAGGGATGGCTGATGCGGCCCCAGCTCATGTCCGTAATGTGCAAGAGACCGTCGATCCCGCCCAAGTCGACGAACGCCCCGAAGTCGGTGATGTTCTTTACCACGCCCTTGCGGACCTGCTTGACCTCGATCTCTTTCATCAGCTCATCTTTCATCTTCTCGCGCTTTTCCTCGATCACGCGGCGGCGAGAGACGACGATGTTCCGGCGGGCGGTGTCAATCTTGATGATCTGGCAGTCGATGCTCTGGCCGATGTACCGGCCGATGTCACCGGTCCGGCGGATCGAGACCTGCGAGGCGGGCAGGAACACCGGCACGCCAATGTCCACGAGCAGGCCGCCCTTGATCTTCCGCATCACCCGGCCCTTGACAATGTCGCCTTCCTTGTGCGCCTCGATGACGCGCTCCCAGCCCCGGATCCGGTCGGCCTTGCGCTTTGACAGCGCCACAAGGCCGGAATCATCCTCAACGCCTTCGAGCAACACGTCTACCTGCTGCCCGACCTGGGGAGGCCCATCCATGAACTCCTGGGCCGAAATGATCCCTTCCGACTTGTAGCCCACGTCGATCACCACGTCGTCCCCGTGCACGTTGATGATCTTGCCGGGGATCACGCGGTTGACGCCGAAGTTCTGCATCGAGTCTTCGTACAGTTTTTCCT
>CAYXNI010000389.1:0-3035 GCA_964466285.1 uncultured Planctomycetota bacterium
TTCGTGGGCGGCATGGCGGCAATGTGCCTGATCTGCAAGCGGCTGGTGCCCGGATTTCCCTTCTGGATCGTGGTGGTGTTCGGGTTCGTCTGGACGCCGATTTTTTCCTACATCTCGGCGCGCCTGATCGGGCTGACGGGACAAGGCGTCGGCACGCCGTTTCTGAAGGAAACCGTTTTCATCACGAGCGGCTACAAGAAGATCGACATCTGGTTTGCCCCGATTCCGATGGGCGACTACGGCGGCGCGGCCCAGCGGTTGCTCGGGGCAGCCGAGAAGCACCAGCGTCCGCAGCGCAAAGTCGGTGTAGTAGGTGTCGGCGCCGCGCGCGCGGCCCGTGAACCCGCCCCCGGGCACCTGCCGCGTCAGGACGTATTCGACCTGGCGCCGGGCGAAATCGCGCCCAAGGCGGGACACCCCCGCCGCGAGGCGCCGCTCTAGTGTCTCGAGGTACGGGCCTGGCATGCGACTGGCTTCACAAAATGCTGCGAGTGATGAAGCGGATGAGGTCCTTGAGCTCGGGCTGCTCGACCTGTTCGGCGAAGGTCATCGCGCGGGCTCGCAGTTTGTCCACGAGAGCGTTCGCCTTCTCGAATACGCCCAGCTCTTCGTACGCCTTTCTGGTCTTCGCGGGGTCGCCGTCGAGCCCGGTCAGGCATTCTACCCCTCCCGCTTCCACCGCGAACGCGCGGAGCAGAGTGGGGCGCTCGGCGAGCGCGTCGAGCCCGCTTCGGAGCTTGTTGTGCTTGTCTTCGCGCCAGTCCGCCAGGTCGTTGCAGATCTGGTACGCCTCGCCCAGGTACACCGCGAACCGCCTGAGCGCCGCCCGGTCGAACTTCGCGTTCGCGGCACGCAGGCCGGCAAACAGCGCCGCTTCAAATGCGGGCGCCGTCTTGAGTGCGTAGATGGAGAGCACTTCGATGGGTGTCAGCGTCTTGTCGCGATTCTGCCGCCAGAACAGCTCCTGCCCCTGGCCGCGGCAGAGCTCCAGATGAGCGGTCGACAGATGCGCGAGAATATCCGCCACGCAGTCCGCTCCAAGCTCGTTCGCCTGGCTCGCGACCAGCCGGTAGCCGAGCCCGATCAGGTAATCTCCAATGTTGATCGCCGGACCGACGCCGTGTCTGCGGTGAAGCGTCTCGCTGGCGTATCGGAACGCGTCATCATCTTCGATGTCGTCGTGCACGAGCGACGCCTTGTGAAGCATCTCGATGGCGACGGCGACGCGCTTGACGGCGGGCGGGATCAGCGAGGCCGTTTCGACGTCGCTCTCAAGGGAGCGCGCTCCGTGCGCACTCAGGGCGTACGACGCGAGCGTGATGAACGGCCGCAGCCGCTTGCCGCCCGCGCGCGCCCAGTCGAGCGCGATGCGGTCCGTCTCGGTCAGGCGGCCTGCCGGCAGCACGCCCTCGATGAGCCCCGGCAAGACATCGGCGGAGAACAGCCGAGCGCTTGTCCTGAGAAGCGGGACATATGTTCTCGTCCTCGCGGCCGGGGCGGGCCGGTGCGCGCGCAGCAGCGCCAGCACGTGCTCCACTTCGGCCACCGTCTCCCGGCAGCCGTCCTTGAGCAGCGGCACGGCGATGTGAGGGACGCCCAGGCTCACCGCCTTCTCGAATGACTTCTCGAGAGAATCGAGACAGGCCACGCCGATGACGGCGTCCGAGTCGGCTTCCAGAAGTTTCGTGACCACGTTGGGCGTACCCTCGGCGACCATGACCGAGTAACCTAGTTGCTCCGCCGCGGCCGTCAGGTCGCAGATCACACAGCGGCGGCAGCCCGCGCAGTTCAGCCCCGTGCTGTTGATCTGCGCCTCGCAGGCAGTCGGACTCCGAAGGCACGCGGGCAGAAAGAACAGCCGCCGCTCGAACGGCACCGCCTCGAACTGCGGCTGCCAGAAGGCGTTGCTCACGGCGGTCATCGCGTATCCGAGGAACCCCCTGGGCAGCGACAGCCGCTCGGTCACGCTTGACCCGATTCGCTCGAGGTCCTCCCGCGTTGGCGGGCAGGTCCGGTTCAGTTCGGCGGCCGCCTGTTCCGCCTCCACCCGGATCGCATGGCGCACGGCCTCGTCGCGTGGCATCTGCTTGATGTCCTGCAGGTCCACGTTCCGCTTCTCGGCTTCGCGCTCAGTCACGTTTGCATCTCAGCATACTGACCACTCGTCCCAGCGACTCAGTCATCCAAATGATAGGATAAAGTTTCTCCGAATACCAGAGTTTTGAGAAGTAGAGCCCGATCGGGCTGGGGTCGGACCAGGCGCCCGCCTCCACTTTCCGGAGGAGCCAGTCTGCGGCCCGGTCAAGCGCCTGAGCCTCGGCACTGCCGGATGACAGCGGCGACTGTGCAAGCGCGGACACCGCGACGGTCGTTTCCTCGACCGACGGCATGACGCCCGTGGCTCCGCCCCACCCGCCGTCATCGTTTTGAGCGCCCACCAGGTATGCCAGCCCCTTTCTTGCGGCGTCCCGCTCGCCGACCTCGAGCAGCGCCGGAAGCACAAACGCAGTTCCCAGCACGGGATTCGCATGGCCGCTGGTGAACTGATTGCCGAACCAGAGCGGCAGCCACGAACCGTCACTGAGCTGGCTTCGGCGAAGGTACTCCACACCGTGCCGGACGGCCCGCCGGATCCGGCCGTCACGTTCGTCCGCCGGGATTGCGCCGAGCGCTTGCAGCACGTGCGCCGTCAGGTCGGGAGCGCTCCGGTCAAACGGCAGCTTTCCCCAGCCCCGGCAAAACGTGGGCCAGCCGCCGTCGCGGTTCTGCACTTGGATCAGCCACCGGAGGCCTGCGCGCCGGGAATCCGGGAAGTGTTCGTCTGTGCGCACAGACGAACACTTCCCAAGTGCGTCTCCGCCGCTGACCTTGTCAAGCGCCAGCATCGCCCGCGCCGTGTCGTCCACGTCCGGCACCCCGCCCGGCAGATGCGTCCAGGACCATCCGCCGGCCGCCGTGTTCGTGTACGGATGCACAGTGCGGTGTTGCATCTCGAGGAGCCAGCGCCGCGTCCTTGCGGCATCGGCCGCCGCGAG
>CAYXNI010000390.1:0-3034 GCA_964466285.1 uncultured Planctomycetota bacterium
GACTACGGGGAGCGCTTCCCGTGCGTGGTCGGCCGCAGCAACCTGGTCGCCACCCAGTTCCACCTGGAGAAGAGCGGGGCCCCGGGCCTCAAAATGCTCGACAATTTCTGCCGCTGGAACGGAAGTTGACCGGCGGCGCCCGTCATGACGGAGGCCGGACATGAAGCGATACGGCATGGTCATCAAGGTTCGCCCGGAAAAGCTCGACGAGTATAGGCGGCTGCATGCCGCCGTGTGGTCGGCCGTGCTCCAGAGAATCCACGACTGCAACATCCGCAATTACTCGATCTACCACAAGGACGGGTTCCTCTTCAGCTACCTCGAGTACGTCGGCCAGGATTTCAGGGGCGACATGGAGAAGATGGCGGCCGACCCGACCACGAAGAAGTGGTGGAACCTCACGGATCCCTGTCAGGAGCCGTTGGACACCCGTGCCGACGGCGAGTGGTGGGCGAACATGGAGGAAGTGTTCCATTGCGAATGACCCCGCGAGAACGCATCCTCGCCACCATCGCTCACGAGGAACCCGACTGCGTGCCCGTCGACCTAGGGGCCACCCCAAGTTCCGGAATCTCGGCCATCGCCTACAACAGTCTGAATCTGCCGGAGGTCTCGCCGGAGAATATCGTCGCCATGTTCGGCGCCATCCGCGAGTACAATGGAAGCGAGAAGTAGGTCTTTTGGAAACACAGCAGGTGAGGACTGGGATTCTTCGATGCTGACCAAACGGATTATCCCGTGCCTGGACGTGCGGGCGGGCAAGGTGACCAAGGGAATCAGGTTCCAGGGCAACGTCGACGTCGGCGACCCGGTGGCGATGGCCCGGCAGTACTACGAGGACGGCGCGGACGAGATCGTTTTCTACGACATCACGGCGAGCAACGAGGGGCGGGACATCATGATCCAAGTGGTCCGTGACGTGGCCCGCGAGATTTTCATCCCCTTTTCGGTCGGCGGCGGGCTGCGGACGCTGGAGGACATGCGGAAGGTGCTGCTGGCGGGCGCGGAGAAGGTGAGCATCGACAGCGGCGCGGTACGGAACCCGCACATCATCGCAGAGGGGGCGAAGGCGTTCGGCAGCCAGTGTATCGTGCTCAGCATGCAGGTTCTGAAGGTGGAGCGGTCCGGGCGGATTCCGGCCGGCTACGAGATCATCATCGACGGCGGCCGCACGGCGACGGGGCTGGACGCGATCGAATGGGCGAAACGGGGAGCAGGGCTCGGCGCGGGCGAGCTGTGCGTGAACAGCATCGACCGCGACGGCACGACGGCCGGGTTCGAAACCGGGCTTACGTGCGCGATGGCGGAGGCGGTCGGCGTTCCGGTGATCGCGTCGGGCGGCGCGGGCACGACGGAGCACCTGGCCGAGGTGCTCACCGCGGGCAAAGCGGATGCCGCGATCGTCGCCAGCATAACCCACTACGGCAACTACACGATCCGACAGATCAAGGAAGAACTTCGCGCGCGCGGGATTCCGGTGCGACTGTAGTCCGGCTCGGGGTATGCCGAACTGCCGGATCTACTTCCCGGCCGGTGTTCCGCCGGGGCTGCGAAGGGGGACTCGGGGCATGTTCTCCAACGGCGGCGCAACGGGACCAAGCGGAGCGCGATCCAGCACGCGGAGGGGAACATGGGGCTGGTTCTCGGGCGGCGGCATGTCGGCCAAGTCAGGCTGTTCGAGGCGCCGGACTGGAACGCGCGGTTGATTCTCCATGCGCGGAACTGCGGGCGGAACGCGGTCGCCGCCGAGGCTTCGAAGCGGGACGCGCGGCTGGTTTTCGAGCGGGGGGACACGCGGCGCGTCTGATCCGCCCTTCAGTGTGGTCAAGGGAACGCGCGGCTGGTTTTCGAGCGGGGGCACTGCCCTCTGCAGCGCCAGGGAGCGGGCGCGCACTGCCTGTTGCCGATCCCCCTCCTGTATGGCCTTGAACTCCTCGCGGGTGACCGGGACGCTGACGACGTAGTAGGCCTGGTGAAGGCCGGAATGGGTCCCGACCCGGAACTGGCCTTCGGAGTCGATATACGAGCCGTAATGCGTGCCGCTGTGCCAGCCGTACTGAATCACGTCGACGAAGAAGGTCCGCTGTTCCCCCGCGAGGGCGGCGCCGGCGCTGAGGGCCAGCGCGATTGCGCCAAGCGCGAACAGGATGTGTCTGCGGGCTCGGGACACGTGTATCACCTCCAGAGATATGATACACCGGAAGCGGCCGAAATGTTTCAAGGAACTTGCGCAGCCTTGAGAAGTTCGATCTGCTCTTCGATGGCCTTGAGTTCTTCGGGCCGGTTCTGCAGCTTGAGGGCCTCCAGGCGCTGATTTAGGAGCTGGCGGTACTGGCCGAGGGCTCGGCGGACGCTCTCGCCGGACTTCGCCAGGGCCAGTGGAGCGACGCCGGCGTTCGAGAACAGGTAGGCCAGACAGTAGGCCCGAACAGGTGCGGTGGAGCGGCCGAGCATTTCTGCCGCGGTCTCAAACAGGCCCGCGGAGCCGGATAGCGCGACGGCGCGGTAGAGGAGATTTTCCGCCGCGTCCTGTTTTCCGGCGAAGGGCGCGGCGATTTCGAGCGCCTCTTCCTCCATGCCGCCTGCGGCCAGCGCGACAAACCCGTCGCCAGCTCCATCGGGGCCGAGAGCGGCCAGGCGCCGGGCGAGGTCGACAGCCTGTTCCTTTCGTCCGGCGGCGATGTCAAGGTCGAGCAACGCGAGCAGAGCCCGGCCGGCCGAGTCGGTCCTGGACAAGGCTTCGAGGGCGGCGATGGCGTCCGCGAGGCCGCCTCGCTCGATGTGAGCCTGGACGAACAGCCGCAAGACCGGCCCGGTTGATGGGGCATCTCGAAGGACCAGGCCCAGATGATCCCTCATGAGAGCACGGGCCTCCGGTGCGAAGGGGTCGACCGAGGAAAGCATTCCCGCATAAAGGCTCGCGGCACGTCGAGGATCACCGCCGGAGCCGAGTTTCAGGGCGATCTCGTGGGCCCTGCGGTTGACGGGGTCGACGTAGTTGGCGATCAGGCGGGCGATCGCGAGGGCTTTCGCG
>CAYXNI010000391.1:0-2980 GCA_964466285.1 uncultured Planctomycetota bacterium
CTTCGCGAAGAAATCACCGTACTGGAGCGAGGCCGCTGCCGCGTCCGCCGAGAGCGTGAACCGGGCGGCCGAGCCCTGCCGCGCTTCGAGCGTGAACGCCACGTCCCCGCCAGCCCTCAACTCCGGCGGCACGAGGCCCGCGGGCAGCTTGCTGAGCGAATTGAGAAACAGCCGGCCCTCGATCGCCCCGCTTCCCGAAAGCGATTTCACCGCCGCCAGCGGATCGGCCTTGAGCTTCGCGAGATCAAGACCAGCAATCGAGAACTTCTCCTTCAGCTTCATGTTGACGTACGCGCTTTTCACGTCGAGCGTGTCTAGTTCCGCCTTGCCCGTCTCCGTGTCCGCGCGGCCGGCAAGTTGCACCGAGCCTTCGGTCGGAATATCCTGGCTGACCAGCCCCATCGCTTTCAGCACGGGCCCGATGCGGCCGGTATCCGCCCAGAGTTTCACGTCCACCGAGCCCTTGAGCGCCGCGTAGTCGGTGATCGTCCCGGTGACCTCGCCCTTGACCGCGGGCGACTGCACCTGGAACGCGCCGATCTCCACCCGTCTCTTCGGCAGGTCCGCCCCGATACTGCACACAACCCGCGCTTCGTCCTTGGTGAGGATGTCCAGCGCTTTCCGGACTTTGTCCGGCACGACATCGAGCGGGCCGGCGAACGCGAGACCGGCCGCGGTCACCTTGAAGCCTGCATGGAACTGCTGCGGCGTACCGGTGAACTTGCCGTCGCTCAGTGTAATCTGGCCGTGGGGCTTGAACTGGGCCAGCGCTCTCGCGTAAGGCTCGAATCGCTCGGCCAGGCGGCTCAAGTCCGCGTTGGTGCTGAACGCCAGGTCTGCGTTGCGCGCGCCCGTGACGTCACGCACGCTGCCCGTCACCGACGCATCGAGGTACAAGGCACCCTCTTCGCCCGCGCGGGCCGACACCTTGCAGTCCTGGGCGTCGAGCTTGCCGTCACTGGCGGCGATCCGCGCCGCGACGTTCAGCGCAACCGGCTCGCCAGGCCCGTCCTCCCGTTCCATCTTGCCGTTCACCGCAAGGGCGGCCCGCCCAGCCTCCCCCTTCCCGGAGAACGTGAGGTCGAGCTTGTCGTGCAGCTCGGGAAGACCGAGCGCCTTGCCGAACTTCGTGCTGAACGCCCGGCCGCTGAACTTGACGTACCCCTCGACGTCGGTCCCGAGCTTCGTCAAATCGGCAAGCGACGAAACCCGGCCGTTCGAAAGCCTGGCGTCGAGGAAGCTCGACTCTGCCCGGAGGTTCGGGATGAGCAACTCGTTGAGGCGCCCTTCCGGTGTGAAGAGCAGCTTGGTCTCGGCGGTGATCCCGGCGTCCTCCGGCGGCAGTTCCTTCCCGCCCGTGAACGACGGCGCCGCCTGGAAGTCCTTGACGGTGAGGGCGATCTTGCCGGTCACATCGGGCAGCGGGCCGGTCACTTCGAAGCTCCCCTTGATGTCGCCGCGGGTCACGGCCGGCTGGCCCTCGGCGGTGAGCGGCATCTTGAGCGCCTTGGCCAGATGGGCCGGCAGCTTCGAGAGGTCTCCGTTGAAGTTCACCACGGCTTTCAGCGCGTCCTGCCCGGCGTTCTTCACGTTTACGTCCAGCGTCGCCTTGCCGAACGGCTGGACTTCAAAGGAAACTTTCGCAATCGCGTCGGCCTTGCCCAGGTCGATCTGGCAGTCGGTGAGGTTCAGGCTGATCTGGTCCGTCCCGCCCGGCTGCCGGGCGCTCAAGCTGCCCCGGGCCGTGAACTGACCGGCCGATTGCGCGTTGACGACCAGCTCGGCACTCGCCGTCGTCGCGACCGGCGGCAACCCCGCCATCTCGAGCACGGCATCCAGGGGGAACTGCGAGACTACCGCCTTCAGCAGCTCGCCCTCGATGTGCCGCGGATCGACAAGACCGCCGTGAAACAGCCGCGGCTTGCCCGTCAACTGGAAGCTGCCGCCGGCCGCGTTTCCGGAGACCCGGTACGAGAACGGCTGGTCCAGTGCGGGCAACTGCGCATCAACGTCGAGGTTCCGAATCTCGGTCCGCCGCGGCTTCTCGCCCGAGTTGTCGTGCAGAACCAGCTTCCCGCCGTGAACCTGGACCGCCACCGAAAGCTCCCGCAACGGCGTCGGCGGCTTCTCCTTCTCCTCCTTCGGCTTCAGCAGGTCCTCGATGTTCAGCTTGCCCTCCGCGTTGCGCTCGATCAGAACCAGCGGGTCCGTGACCACAAGCTGAACGTGCACGGCCTTGCCCAGGCTCGTGACCAGCGACCAGACCTTGATACTCCCCTCCGCACCCTTCAGTTCAACGAACGGCTGGGCACTGAACCCCCCCAGGTTGGCGACCTTCAGGTCGCCGATCTGCATCTCGCCGGAGAAATTGAAATGAAACGTGCCGATGGACACCGGCCGGTTCAGGGCCTTGCTCGCCTGCTCCACCATGATCCCCTTGACCCGCTCGTCCGTGAAAATCATCGGGACAAGCGCCGCCACGATCACGGCCAGCGCGACCAGTGTCGCGGCAATCCACAGCACGATCCTCAGACCGCGCCGCCGCCTGGCCGGTTTGCCCTCGCCTTCGCCTGATCCCGCAACCGTCACGCGATTACCTTGCTCTGTCATGCTTGACCTCTGTTGAGTTCCCTGGCTGAACAGACCGGCGCATCGAAGCGGCAATTCCCTTCGCTTGCGCACACCACAGTGTATTATACGCAACCCCGTGCTGAGAAAAAGCGCAGATTGCCCGTAGCGCCGGCGTGAAGAGCCGCTCCGTGGCGGCCCTAGGAAAGATAACGATGGATGGACTCGGCCGCTCGCCGGCCCAGGGCGATGGCGCGAACCACCAGCGACGCCCCGAGCACCGCGTCACCGCCGGCAAACACCCCGGACGTCGGCGTCATCAGGTTCGCGTCCACGGTGATGTTCCCACGCGCGTCGGTCGCCAGGTTGAAATCGCTGACCAGCGACCCGTGTTCCACCCTCAGAAAGCCCA
>CAYXNI010000392.1:0-2970 GCA_964466285.1 uncultured Planctomycetota bacterium
CAGCGTCTGGGACATCATGCCGGCCAACCCGTACTGATCCGCCCGCGAAACGATCACGTCGCAGGATGCTTCCGCCTCGACACAACGTGCCGCGTGACCTGCGCGTAAGTGCAGCGGCACTTACGCGTCGTGCTCCAGGCGCTTGTTATCCCGCAGTTTTTGCGCGCCGCCAACTCCAGCAGAACGAAGATGGCGGCCTCGCGTCCCTGGCTGTAGATCGCGCCGGCTTGCTCGCGCGTCAGCGGAATCGTGAACTCGAGTGTCGATGTTGTGGATTCTCTTGTCACGCCCATCCATTATGCGCATGCATCGCCACACCCAGGTTTTTTGTCGCTTGCGGTGCGAGCTTTTCTCTGATATCTTTTCACTTGGCTGAAGTGTTACGAATCCTATACCTTGCCAGCGGGCGGACCAGATTGGAGAAGACCATAAGTGTTGCCAACAGTGGATTTCTGCGGACTGAAAGTGACCAGGCTGATAATCGGGGCTAATCCGTTCGGCGGTTTCAGCCACCAGACACCGGAGCGCGACCAGGCCATGGTCGCCTACCACACGCCGGAACGCATCATTGAGACGTGGAGACGCGCCGAGAAGGCCGGAATAAACACTATGGTGACGAACACCGAGACCCCTCACGTCATAGAAACGGTGCAGAAGTACCTGGCCGAAGGAGGGAAACTTCAGTGGATCGCGCAGATAGGCGCCCATGACGGCAATATGCCTGCGGCCATCGACAATGCCGTGAAGATCGGCGCCAAGGCGTTCTTCTTCTGGGGCGGTCATACGGACAACTTCTTTGCCGCACGTGACGAGAAGACGTTCCGTGCCTGGGTGGAACACGCACGCTCCACCGGCGTCCCCATGGGCGTGGCCGGACATTCCCTGGAGACACACTACTGGGTTGACAGTATGAACCTGGTCGATTTCCACGTCGTATGCTTCTTCAACTGCGGCAGCCTCCACCACGGCAGGGGGCACAGGTTCAGGCTGACGGATGCCATCGCCGCCGCCGAATGCATCCGGCGCATCCGGAAGCCCTGTATCGGCTACAAGATTATGGCCGCAGGCCGCATCGACCCGGTCATGGCGTTTGAATTCGCCTTCGACAACATAAAGCCTACCGACGTGGTCAACGTGGGCATGCATCGCGGTGACAAGGACGACATGGTCGAAGAGAATGTCGCCACGGTTCAGAACATACTTGGGTGCTGACGCGGCAGTGAGATTCTTCGCTACGCTCAGAATGGCCTTCGCCCCTGTTTCAGCGGCGGTTATCTCACCCTAAGCGAAGCGAAGGGGGCCTGTCTTCTTCCGGTGTGTTTCATTGTTCCACGCAAAGGTCAATGGTGCAATCGTTCTGCTGAAATACGTGTTGCGAACAGTCCCGAACCGAGGAGGTGACGATTATGATTTATGCGCCGCCGACCGGCCGGATGTGGGATCCCAGCGTCCTGTGGCACGACGGCCAATACTACATGTTCGCCATGCACAACGAGGGGAAGGGCGACAACAACATGTGGGTGGCCACGTCCGAGGACGGCGTGCATTGGGCCAACGGCGCACCCGTTATCAGAAATGCGCCCTTTGCGGTGTGGAAGATGTTCATCCACCGGTGCAAGGACCGTTTTGTCCTGAACCACGGCAGCCTCAGCGGACTCCCGGGCCACCATAATGACACATTGTGCTTCTGGGAGTCGGACGACATGTTTCACTGGCGCTATCTCGGCAAGCAGTCCGACCTCACGCCTGATCCCCGCTGGTACAAGGAGGTCGGGCGCTGTGATCACATGTACATGATCCCGAAACACGAGGACGCGCCGGAGAAGGGCTACTGGGGATACGTGGTGGCGACATCCGCGCCCTCGTGGCCGCACAAGTCCATCGGCATGATGGAGTCGGATGACGGTCGCGAGTGGCACTGGCTGCCCCCGCCGGTCTTTGACTGGGGGAATACTCCGCAGCAGTTCATGGAAGTCGGCGGCTGCGAGCGGATTCGCGGCAGGTACTATCTGATCCTTGGCGCGCGGTTCAACTATATGGGGAACGGCGGCTATTCCATGTTCACCTTTGTCAGCGATGGGCCGGCGGGCCCCTTCCGGCCCGACCTGGAAGCCTTCCGCCTCTGCGGCAACTCCCACGATCTGGCGGAGTTCGGCGGAACCCGGGGCTCGATCGGCGTCCAAACGCTGGGATGTTTCGGACGCGGCAAGGATGGCGAATTGCTGCTCACGAATTATGCGCCGACACTGTGGGATAGCGCTGGAGAGAAGATTTCGCTCACGCCGCTGAAGAAGGCCATCGTGGATGCAGGCGGGCACCTTCGGATGGGTTATTGGCCCGGCAATGAGGCGATGAAGGGCCGGAACATACCGCTGGAACTGGGCAACTGTGTGCGTGTGCATCCGACAGATGCGGACGAGGCACATATCATCAAAGGGAGCGGGGCGAGCCTGGAACTGAAGGATAAGAAGGTGCAATTTGCGCGCGGAGCGGGAGGGGGTGTAGTTGCTCTAATGGAGAACCGTTTCGACTTCG
Source organism: uncultured Planctomycetota bacterium (assembly GCA_964466285.1). Lineage (GTDB taxonomy): Bacteria > Planctomycetota > PUPC01 > PUPC01 > PUPC01 > CAYXNI01. The sequence goes on from CAYXNI010000392.1 coordinate 2,536, forward strand.
CAAAAGGGATCATACTGGAAGGGGCGATGACGGTCATCGACGAAGGATGGGGGGCGGATACGCACATTATCCCCGTCTCGAGCGGATTCTATGTCGAAGAGCAGCCGGGAGAAGGCCTGGCAATACGTATGGAAACCTACGGGATCACCCGAATCGACCGCGTGGTCTGTCGCAACGGCAAACTGAATTTCCAGTGTCTGGACGTGACCGGGCCCGGGTGCGCGACGGCCGGTGGTGTTCATGCCGGACGAAAGACAGCGTTCCGCCTTCTGGTGCGTCGGGATATGCTGGAACTTTATCTGGATGATGTCCTGGTGCAGACGTTTTTCTTCTCCGCGAAATCAACGGGGAGGCTGGGTTTCCTGGTCCAGGACGGCGGTTGCCTTTTCGAAGACATGAAAGCAGTGGAGATGAGTCTCGCCAGCGAATGAAGCG
>CAYXNI010000393.1:0-2951 GCA_964466285.1 uncultured Planctomycetota bacterium
CGGCGGGTGGAGCTGAGGCTCCGGCGCCTCCCGCGCCGACGGCCGTGACGGCGCTTGACGCCGCGCCGGCCGCCAACAGCGCCCGCATCACGTGGAAGGCGGACGAGGGCGCCGGGATCACCGGCTGGGCGGTCCAGTGGCTCACGTTCTCTTCTCTTGAAGGCCGGCCGGCCGGCCGGCGCATGGTGCTCGACCGCGGGACGCGGGAATGCGTCATCGACGGGCTGAAGCCGGGCCGCGTCTACTCGGTCAGCATCTACCCGTACGTGAAGGCGGCGGGCGGCATCCGCGCGGCCCCGGTGTCCCGGTCACAGGCGCCGGTCATGGTGCGAGTGGGCAAGGCGCCGGCCGAGAAGCCGGCCACGCCCAGGGGCCTGGCGGCGGTGGCGGACGGGTCGCGGGTGCGGCTGTCGTGGGAGCCGAGCGAGGAGTTGAACGTGGCCGGGTACGAGATCAGCCGCAGGGGGCCGGGCGAGGCGGCGGCGAAGCCTTACCTGGTGCTGTCGGTCGCTCAGGCTGCTCCGAGTGTCCAGCGCCTGACCGGCGGCGCACCGTTGCGCGCGGCCGGCCACGCAGAGATTCTGGACACCGGGCTGGAGGAGCGGAAGGAGTACGAGTACTCCGTCCGTGCCTTCACCAGCGACGAGCCCCGCAAATACTCCGACGCGGCCGGCCCGGTCACGGTGCGCACGGAGCCGTATGCGCTGACGTCCGACAGCCTGCTGATCGTGGTCAACACGCGGGCGGGCAACGCGCCGGACATTGCCGCGCACTACTGCCGTGTGCGAGGCGTGGCGGGGCCGCAGGTCCTGAGGGTCACCGTGCCGGTCGGCCCGGGGTTGAGCCGTGACGAATACGACAGGTTCATCCTTGCGCCGATCCGTGAGTACCTGCGGCTTCATCCTGGCACGGTATACATCCTGTTGGTGCGCGGCATCCCGTGGCGGATCCGCGAGAGCGGCCGGAGCACGAACCCGGCTTCGTACGACGGCTGGGACCGAGCGTCCGTCGATTCCGAACTGACGCTCGCCCGCGTGGACGATTATCCGATCGAGGGCCGCATCCCGAACCCGCTCTTCGGAAAGGCCGTGAGCCTGACCCCGGTGGATCGCATTCTTGCCGTCTGCCGGCTGGATGCTGCGGACGACAAGACGGCGGGAAGCCTCGTCGACCGTGCCGTCGACGCCGAGACAAGAGGCGTCGAGGGCATCGCGTTCTTCGACGCGCGCGGCCTCAAGTCGGGCGCATACCTGACGGGCGACCAGGCGATCCTGCGCGCGGCCGAGCTGATGCGCAAGGACGGACGGATGAAGGTGAAGGTGGACGAGGCGGGGGAAGTGGTGGACCTGTCCACGATGTCGGAGACAATCGGGTTCTATTACGGCTGGTACGCGGGGAGCTTCAGGCCGAAGAATAAGGCGTTCCGCTTCGGGCGTGGGGCGGTGGGCGCACACCTGCACTCGGCCGCGGGCAACCAGATTTCGGCGGAGAGCGGTTGGGTCGGCGAGATGCTGGCGCACGGTGCGACGGCGGCGGTCGGGGTCGCGACGGAGCCGCTGCTGAACGGGTTTCCCACGGCCGACGGCCTCGTGGACGCCCTGCTCCAGGGCCGGACCTTCGGCGAGGCGAGCCTGTCGGCCAGCCGCTACCTGAGCTGGATGCCGATGGCGGTGGGCGATCCGCTGTACCGGCCGTTCAAAGCGGCCGCCGCGAAGGACGCGAAGGCGGAATGACGAAGGCCGAGGCCGACGCAGGTTGATCCGCCCGCATTCGTCACTCCCCGCAGGTCACCGGTTCGACTGAAGCTGCGCCTCATCTTCCGGTCCTGACCGTCCATCCGTCGGGCGTAGATTGCAGCCGGACGGTTCCGTCGCGTGAGGTGTAGTAGACGCGGCTCTTGCCGAGCATCGCTCTGACACTGGCCCGCTCTTCGGGGTCGAGGGGCACGCGCGGCTCGTCGCTGCTGATGACGGCGCAGCCGGGCCGGACGGCCTGCATGAATTCGCGCAGCACCAGTTCCATTGCGCCGTGGTGGGGCACGCAGAGGACCTCGGCGTGCAGGTCCTTCTGCGTCGCGAGTATTGCGCCCATCGCCGAGCTCTCGATGTCGCCGGTCAAGAGCACTGTTCGCCCGCCGGCGCGCACGCGGGCGACGAGTGAGCGATCGTTGACCGCGTTGAGTCGCCACGCGGACTCGCCATTCGGGGGCCAGAGGAACTCGATGTCAAAGCCGCGCAGCGTGATTCGGTCGCCCGCCGCCGCGTGCTCCACTGGGACCTTGTGTCGGTCGAACACGCGCAGCATGTACTTGCCCATCTCGTCGCGCTTGTCGCGGCCGAAGCTGTCGTGGACGACGATGCGGCCGACGGGGAATCGGTCGAGGAGCGACGCGACGCCGTTGACGTGGTCGGCATCGGAGTGAGACAGGATCAACACGTCGATTCGTTTCACGCCCTGCCTCCACAGTTCCGGTGCGGCCCGCGCACCGCCGACGTCGTACGAGGAGAAGGGCATCCCGGACCCGCAGTCCCACACCACGGTCTCGCGGCCGGCGGTGAGGACGACGCACTCGCCGTGCCCGACATTCAGGAACGTTGCCGCAAGGTCGGGTCCCGGCGAGAGCGTGAGGCGCCAGGCGGCGTACAGGCACCACAAGATGACCGGGACGGCGACGGCGCGAGGGCCGCTCAGCCGCAGCGAGTTCCGCGCCGCCACGACCAGCAGAGCCGCGTAGAACAGCCCCACGCACCACACCGGCGGCGCGGCCACAAACGTGTGTCCGCCCGGCAGTCGGCTGGCGCCCTCGACCACGTTCGTGAACGCCATCGCAAGAGCGGACAGCGCTCCCGCGACGAACTGGGCAAGGAACGGCACGAACGAGGGCAGCGCGAGGAAAACAAAGCCGATGGCGATGAACAGAGTAATCACCGGCACCAGGACCGCGGTGGCCA
>CAYXNI010000394.1:0-2949 GCA_964466285.1 uncultured Planctomycetota bacterium
GGTCGCGGCATCGCCGGCCGGAACCGTTTCCGGGTCCCAGTTGCCCGCCACAGACCAATCGCCGCTGTCGGCCTTGTTCCACTCGATCGGCGGGGGCGGCGGGGCAATAAGAACCGGGACGATCTCGCTGACGACTATCCAGGGTTGATACCCCAACACGACCGGATCGCCTCCGTGGTTAACGCTGACTTTTACATATCGCCCGGTGCCAGTGCCAGGAGCCCACGCGTCATACGTGGGTGCCCAGTCGGGCTGTACCCAAGCAGGGTCGTCCCAGGTGTTGTAACTCACGTTCGGGCTGGAACCGAAGCCGTCCACGGTGTTGGAGAAGTAGAAGTTCACGGACTCAGGCTTGGGGACGCCGGCACCTGGGGCGGTGTAGTAAGAGATTGACGCGCCGTAAACGTTCAACTCTTCACCCAAATCAAACACAGCCCAGATCGGGAGGTCCGCGTAATTCGCGTCGTATCCGGCATCCCACGTGGGGGGCTTGATGCCGTCGAAGAGCAACGGATTGCCATCGATCTGAGTCACGTCTGCCCGCGAAACGCTCGGCAACGCCAGCATTGCGAACAATGCCACCGCAACAACCAACACGCACTTCTTCATCGCCATACTCCTTACTTGACCTGTTCGCGCAAAACGCGATTCACATTCCACGCCGTGAAATGCAGCAAAAACCATGCCGTCTGATAGAGAAAAAGACGAGCGGGCGAGCGGGGGGCCTGTAACCTGCTGCGGCATAATGGATTACGCCCATAAAAAGTTCGGTTTTGCCCGTGAGGGACTCACGCGGCGAGGCGCCTGATGTTGCAAAAAAGCGACGCCCTCAACGCGGCGCAGGCGGCAAATCAGCGTTAGTGCTGGAAACATCGATGCTTATGCAGTGTTTCGCAAAAGCAACGCCCCGAAAGCAACATGTGCCTCGAAAGCAACATGTAGAGGGATTTGCGATGTGCCCGGCTCGCGAAAAAACGCCCGCAATCCGTAGGGGCACGTCTATGAGCAAGCCCTGTCAAGTCGGAAGCGAGAAGTTGAGCGGGACGAACCCAAACATCTATTCGGTGTCCCCGACGTGCGGGGCACCACGAGAGCAAGTTCGAACCGGCCACATCGCAAATGCCTCACTGGTCACTGATTGCTGGTTACTGATCCCTTGTCCCTTGTCCCTCGTCCACTGCCCCTGATGCCTGCCTACCCGAACACCTCCCTCATCCGCTCGCAGTAGTACCGCAGCAGGTCCCATTCGGCGTCGGGCGGCAGCCGGTGGTCGGGGCAGGGGATGAACCCGCCCAGCTCGACCAGCGGCTTGAGGCGTTCGATCTCGCCGTCGACCGCCGCGCGGTCACGCGCGAAGACCTTCTTGTCGGTGCCGCCCACGCCCCGCAGCTCCCTGCCCCACTTCTCGCGCCACGGCCCGATGCTCGCGCCCCACGTGCCGACCTCGATGGGGAACATCGTGTTGACGCCGTTCTCGATCCACGTCGGGATGAGCGCATCGATCATGCCGTCGCAGTCGAGCGAGCAGATGTCCAGCCCGTACTTCCGCGTCAGGCCGGTGATGCGCTTGTAGTGCGGCCCGACCTTTTCCATGAAGACCCTCGGCGAGATCAGCGGCCCGTTCTTGTAGCAGATGTCCTCCCAGAAATGCGCGAAGTCGAACCTCGCGCCTGACTCGAGAGCCGCCTTCACGTTCCGGTAGCACAGGTCGCCCACGGTGTCGATAATCTCGGTGAACAGGTCCTCGTCGTCGGCGAGCAGATAGCAGGAGCCCTCCATCGTGAGCATGCTGCGGATGTTGCCGTACAGGCTCCCGCAGTGCAGGCCGAGCGGGTTCTCGCGCGGGCCGGGCGCCGCCTTCAGCGCCTCGAGCGCGGCCATGTTGACCCGTTCTTCCGACCACTGGAGCCGCCGCTTGAAGTGCTCCTCCCACGCGGCGCGGTCCTTGAGCAGGTAATCGACGTGCGCGGGGATCGAACCCGCGCCCGGCTTGCTCAGGTACACCACGCCGTCGCCGCCCTGCACGTGCTTGCTGCCGTCGGGGAACTCCTTGATCACCTTGGACTCGAGTCCCGGCCTCAGCCCGCAGTCGGTGTAGAACATGTTCTGCCAGTTGAAGTCGAAGCCGATCCTGGCGGACAGGGCCGCCTCGGCCGGAGAGCCGTCGCCGACGCCCTGGAGTTCTTCCGGCTTCAGGTGCCCCTCCTGCACCCACTTCTGGAGCGTCTCGCCCCAGTACCCGAAGTGCACGATGGGCAGCCGATCGTACGGCTGGTAGCGGAGCACGGCCAGCGCACGCTCGCGATTGGTCATGGCTTGTTCCTCTCAATCAGCAGAAAGCATTTGACAGGATGAACAGGATTGACTGGATAGGAAGAAATGCTCCACGTCGTGATGTTCGGTGTCTTGATTGCCACATCCTGTGAATCCTGTTGATCCTGTCAAAGAGTTCATCTCGTATTCCTCTTCGGACCCGTCCGACCTGTCCGAGCCGTCCGACCCAAACGTCCCACCATCATACATATCGGGAACCCGCTTGCAATTCCCTGTCCATCCGTTATGCTGACTCTCCGCCGGAATTAAGGAGGGAAATGACCATCGCCGAGCGCGTGCCTGTCCAGATCCTCGACGACGCGGCCGCGGCCTGCGTCTGCGTGGCCCGCCGCATCGCCGACCTCATCCGCCGAAGAGCCGCCGAGGGCAAGAACGCTGTCCTCGGCCTCGCCACCGGCCACACACCCATCAACGTCTACCGCGAGCTCATTCGCATGCACCGCGAGGAAGCGCTCGACTTCTCCAACGTCGTCACGTTCAACCTCGACGAGTACTGGCCGATGGCCCCCGGTGCGCTCCAGAGCTACCGCCGCTGGATGTTGGAGAACCTGTTCGACCACGTCAACATCCCCCGCCAGAACGATCATATCCCGGTCGGCCACGTGCCCGAAGCCG
>CAYXNI010000395.1:0-2941 GCA_964466285.1 uncultured Planctomycetota bacterium
AGGTGGAAATACATCCCGTTCACGGCCAGGGCGAAAACCGCGAACACCAGTACCCCGCGCCAGTGCCGGCCAAGATACAAATGCCCCAGACCCGGAACCACGGCCAGGGCCAACGCCTTCCGCCATCTGTTCAATCCGGTCTTCTCCTCCTGCGGCCTTACCGCGGATAAGGCGAGGCCAAGTTGTACCGCTCGCTCAACTCGCGAATCTCTTCCAGAACTTCCCGCTTCTCGCCCTCGCGCGCGAGCACCGATGACAGGTAGTGCATCCTTCCGCGCGCCCATTCCCGGGCGATCGACTCATCGTCCGTCATAACCTCAGGCAGAGTATGCGTGTAGAGAAACTTGCACCGCTCCTTCGCACTGTCGCCGATGATCCGGACCGCAATTGTCTCGCCCGGCAGACACCGCCCGTGAATCACGACAGAGTGCCCCGCGTACAGGTTCGGCAGCGCCTCCGGATAAACCATGGCCGCCTGGAAATTCCCGTACTGCGCCTGCAGGTTCATCAGCACCGGATCCTTGTGCGCCGCCAGCAGCGCAAGAAGCTCCCTCTCGACGGCCCCCGGGCTCTGCGCCATCACCAGATCCCCACGGTTGCGATACGCCAGCAGATCAAGCAGATAGGCATTGGCATCCGGGGCCCCGGGGTTGATCGCAAAGATGCTGTAGTTGCTCCGCGTGACCGCCGACAGATCGTTCACGATATGCCGGATGTCCTGAATCCCCGTCGTCGGGTTCCCGTCCGTCACCAGGTACACGTTCGTCGGCCGGTTCGCACCCTTCTCCTTCACGTCCAGGCTCGCGATCACGTCCTTCACCGCCGTATACACGTCCGTCCTCACCTGGCCGGGCTCCTTCTCGATCCACCGCGCCGCCTTCACCAGCTCGTCGCGGCCAGACGAGACAAACGCCGGAAACATCTTGTACGACTGCTCGCTGAACCGCACCACGTTGAACCTGTCCCCCGAGTTGAACGCACCGGACGCCTTCTCCACCGCCTGACGGACGCCGTTGAGCATGTCCAGCCGGATGCTCGCCGAGATGTCGACGACAAACAGCACGTTCTTCGCAATCACCGGCAGCGGCGAGTCCGCCCGCTGCGCCACCGTCATCCGGAAGAACCGATACTGGCTGTGCGCCTCCGCGTAGACGTCGATCCTCACGTCCAGCGGCATTGGAACCGCCTGCACCGCCGCCCCCCTGTCCCCCATCAGCCTTTCGGCATCCCGGCCAAGAGCACTTACCAGGACCCTCGGCGCTGCCGGCTCGAAGACCGGCGGCTCCAGCGACAGCCGCGGCGCCGTCCCATCGCCCGGCAGGCCCGGCTCCAATCCTGAAATCGCCGCCAGATCCTCCGGTCTCTCGCGTAACTTCGGCGCCGCATCTGCACCACCCACAGGTGCTGGCGCCACCACCCGGCCGCCAGCCAGGTAGGCGACGCGCTCCTTGCCCGGGTCCTTCGCTTCGAGTTCCCCGTCCCTCACGAACGACTGTGCCCGCTCGGAAAGACCCGCTCTCGACAACAGCGGCAATTCCTCCTCAGGATACCGCGGCACCGGCCGGCTTCGCATGGGCGCCTCCGCCGGCCCTGCGTCCCGGTATTGCGGGAAATCGTCCGACAGCACCTCCGCCGTCGCCCTCAGTTCCCCAACCGCCGTGTCCTCCACCATCGCGATCCGATCCGCCTCTTCCGGGCTGATCGTTCCGCTCTCGATCGTGAACACCCGTTCGACCTCCGGTTCCACCGCCGTCACCTGGAACATCCCCGTCGTTTGGATCACGACCAGCAACAGGAAGTGGACCGCCACGGAAAGACAAAGCGACACCGCCAGCCACCGCCGCGTCGCCGCCGGCAGCCCGGAATCCCCTGAAACCAGAAGAACCTGTGACAACCCCGGACTCCGAATACTATTCCTTCTTGCTCGGCGTTTCCGGCCCTGGCACGAGCGTCAGCTCCCGCCGAGCTTCCGCCGCCCACCGGGACCCCGGATACCGCTTCACCAACTCCTGCCAGAACTTCGCCGCTTCGTTCCCCACACCAAGCAGAGCGTTCGCCTTCCCCGCGAAATACAGAGCCTCCGCGCTTAACGCCTCGTCATTATACAACAGCCCTACCTCGGCGAAGTAACGGACCCCCTCCGCATAGTTCTTCTGCGCGAAATTTATGTGGCCCAACTTCATGATCGAACCGGCCTTGATGGCCCCATCGCCAGCCCAGGCCACCTCCGTGTAAAGCTTCTCGGCCTCTGCGTCCGCGGCATTCCTCCGCCACAGTGCCTCGGCCTTCACGTACTTCGCCTGCAGCGCCAGCAGACTCCCGGGGAAACGCTGAAGCAACTCGTCAACATGACTGATCACAGACTCATTGTCGGGCGGATCAAGCTCCCCGTGCAACGCCGCCAACTGGTACAACGCCGTATCGGCCCGCTCCGACGTCTTCAAGTTCACAGCCAGCGCCCGAAAAACGCGGATCGCCGACTTCGCATCCCTGTGCTGGCGGAACCACGTCCCCGTCCACACATACACCGCTTCCTGCTTGATCAACTCGGGCCGCCTGCCGATCAGATCCAGGAACCCCTCTGCGGCCGACTTGAACGCCGACTCCGACTGCTTCTCCAGCTCGGACGACTCCTTCTCCAGTTGCTCCTTCTCCGGCGCCCCCGCCGCCTTCGCCTTGGCCGCCGTCGCCGCCGCGCGCCCCGCCAGGCTCAAACCCAGGTTGTAGTCGCATTCCGCCGAAGCCACCAGCGTCTCGTCCCTCTCCGGCCCATCCAGCGCCGCGCCTGACCGCAGGGCCTCTCTCGCCCGGACATAGGCCGCCGTAGCCCCGTCCGCATCGCCCTTCTCGGCCAACTCGTCCCCCTGCACGCGGTGATACCGGCCCAGCCAGCGCCACGCCTCCCCGGCGTACTTCCCCTTGGGATAAGCCTTCGTGTACG
>CAYXNI010000396.1:0-2914 GCA_964466285.1 uncultured Planctomycetota bacterium
TGCGAACCTGGCCGACGCGAACGTGGGAAGGCTGGAAGCGGTCGGCACGCACCGGACGGACAAGAGCGCCTCTGGTTGTTCCGACATGACGGGCAACGTGCGGGAATGGACGAGCAGCACCTACGATCCATACCCCGGAACGAAGTGCCGGGACGAACGCTTCGGCAAAGGGATGGCCACCGTGCGGGGGGCCAGCTGCGACGATTCCTTCCTTTCCGTCGTCGGAGTCTCACCGACTGCACGCCACGCTCTCGACAAGACTGCGCGTGACGCGAGGGTCGGGTTCCGATGCGTTTGGCGCCCTGCCGCCGGGCACGACGGCCCGTAGGTTGTCGCCCGTGTTCAGATTGTCCGGGCTACGAAGGCGTTTCTGCGGCGAACAGGCTGAACCGCGCGGGCGGGCCGACGGCTGCAGTTGTCGACTCGGCTCGTGCGAAGGGGTGCGGCGCCAATGTCAAAACTGATTTGGACGGTTGGCGACGGACGCCGAGAGTTCACGCTCAAGGCCGGGACGCAGATCGGCCGCGGGCTGGGGAACGACATTCAGCTTGTTGACCTGCTGGCGTCCACGTTCCACGCGCGAATCACACAGCAAGACGGCTCATGGATCATTGAAGACGATCACAGCACCAACGGAACCTACGTCAACGGCGAGCGGCGGCAGCGAAGCGTCCTCCGCAACGGCGACGTAATCACTATTGGGGAAGTGGAATTGACCTTTGACGACGAGCCGCCGGCCGTGTCGACGACGGTCTTCCTCGGCAAGGACGCCGTGATCCCGTGGGCGCAGGCGAGCGGCAAGGAATCTGGCAGCGGCCGCCGTGCGAAGGATGTCCTCGACGCCGTGTTCCGTGACGAGGCCAGCAGCGCACACTTCAAGACATCCTCGCTCAGAGTGTCGGCCGATCTGGCCGGCCGGCTGGACAAAGCGGAGCATATCCTGGAGCGTCGGCTCAAGACCAGCTACGAGATCTCGAAGGCCGCCGCGGCCACGTTGAACCTGCCGGAAATCATGGACCGCATCCTGGCTGCGCTTTTCGAGATTTTCGAGACGGCAGACCGGGCCTTCATTTTCTTGCTTGATCCGGATACGCGCGAGGCGGCGTCGGCGGCCGTCCGGCGCCGTGTGCCCCACGACGCCGGCGAGATCACCCTCTCGCGGACGGCCCTTCAAGAGGCAATGGACAAGCAGGAAGCCATCCTGTGCGTGGATGCCCTGAGCGACGCCCGGTACTCGGACGCGATGAGCATCGTTTCGCAGGGGATCAGGTCGATGATGATCGCTCCCCTGGTCTTCCAGGAGCAGGCGCTCGGGGCGATTTACGTCGATACGCGGCATGCCATCGGCCAGTTCGACGAAGCGGATCTCGAACTGCTGACGGTCGCCGCTGGGCAGGCCGCCGGCTCCGTGGTGAACGCGCGGCTCCACGAGAAGGTCGTAAAGTCGGAGCGGCTTGCGGCAATCGGCGAGACGGTCGCCGGCCTCACCCACTGCATCAAGAACATCCTCCAGGGGATCAAAGGCGGCGTCTACATCGTCGACAAGGCCCTCGCCAAGGGAAACGCCGAAGGCGTTTCGTCCGGCTGGGAGATGGTCAAGCGCAACAACGTCTTCATGGAGGAGCTGGTGTTCGACCTGCTCAGCTACTCGAAGCAGCGCCAGCCCGAGTATCGTACGGCGGACGTGAACGAGCTGTGCCGGGACGTGTGTGCGCTGGCTGCCGCCCGCGCCGATGACAAGGGCGTGGGGGTCGCCTTCAATCCCGATCCCGCCCTGGGGCCGGTGCAGATCGATCCCACCGGCATCCGCCGCTGCCTGCTCAACCTCGCAATGAACGCCGTCGATGCTTGCGAGGAGAACAAGGGGAGCGTTGCGGTGGCTACTGAATCCCCTCAGGACGGGTTCCTGCGGATCACGGTGCGCGACACCGGCTGCGGGATGAGCGAAGAAACCAAGGCCAAGCTGTTCACGGTGTTCTTCAGCACAAAGAGGTCCAAGGGAACGGGGCTTGGCTTGCCGGTCGCAAAGAAGATCGTCGAGGAACACGGCGGCAGGATTGAACTGATCTCACAGGAGGGCCAGGGCACCACCTTCACCATTTGTCTGCCTCCGGCCCCGGACCAGAAAGGAGCGAGCGATGATGGACAAGAGAAAGAAAGTGCTGATTGTGGACGATGAGCCTGACGTGAGGGAATTCGTCCAGGCGGTGTTGGACGATCAGGGGTACCAGTTCATCACGGCGGGCGATGGCGAAGAAGGTCTGGCCAAGGCAAGAGCAGAAAGCCCGGACATTGCGATACTGGACGTGCAGATGCCGAAGAAAGACGGCTTCAGGCTTTTTGCCGATCTGCGCGGCGGTGAGACAACGAAGTCCATACCTGTCATCATGCTGACCGGCATCGGCGAGCGCACGGGGATTCATTTTGACGCCGATGACATGGGCGAATACCTCGGCAGTCAGCCGGAGCGCTATCTCGAGAAACCCCTTGATCCCGAGAAGCTCACCGAGGCGGTCAAGGAACTGCTCGGCGGCTCGAGTTGAGATATTCCAATGCGTTGCTCCGGTTAGCAGTCCTCCAAGTTACGCACGGAGAAGGGCTTCCGTTATCGTGACGCGGGCATCTTGCCCGCGTGTGACTAGGGCGTCTCGCCCTCGTGTCTCAACCGGATCACGAACACGGCCACGATGGCCGCGAGACACGCGGGCAAGATGCCCGCGTTACAACAACCGGAGCAATGCATATTCCATGCTCAGCCATCGGTCGACCGGGAGCGGTCTAACCCAACTTCCGCAGTTGAAGCGATTTTGAGGCTATTTTGAAGGTGCCTGGGGCCGGATTTCAGAGGGGAACAGCCGTCCAAAAGCTCATGTAGTGAAGACCTGCCCGGTTGTTTTTGCCGGAACCAACGGGC
>CAYXNI010000397.1:0-2902 GCA_964466285.1 uncultured Planctomycetota bacterium
CGAGGCGCCTCATGTTGCAGAAAAGCAACGCGAAACCGGGCCTGAGAGGCGTAAGGTCAATACTGGCAGGCGCTTACTCCCCATGTTGCGGAAAAGCAGCATGATTTCGGCCATGGTGCGAAAAGGGAACGTTTCTGGCGGATAATCATCGGGAAAAGGGGAAAAGGGCAAAAGGGGAAAGGGATTTTCTCACCACGAAGCACACGAAGCCACTGCTCTCATCTATCCACAGATGACGCAGATGAGACAGATGTCGTCCGGTCCATGCGCACATGCGTTTTCCTTTTCCCGTTTTCCCTTTGCCTTACACCTCGTTCACCACGACGACGCGAGGGACACGACGAGGCGAAGCGCCAAGTGCACAGCCGGGGGCGGCTGTGCCACGGAATTACAGGGCACGCCCCGGTCTCTCGCTGCCCGGCGGGTTCACCGCGAGGGATAGGGCTGGATGAGCTTGTCGAGCATCGGGTTGACCGCCTCGTAGCGGCGGTTGAAATCCTCGAAACTCGTCGCCGCATCCGGATTCCAGGTTCGTTCGCTCATCGCCGGCACGCGCGACCGGAGGGCGGGGATCTGTATCTCGCCGCCTTCCTCCCAGGCGCAAATCTGCGCGCCGATGACCTTCTTCGTCGGCTCGACCTTGGAGCTGTCAAACTGGTACATGTTCCACTTGTAGATCGTCTCGGGCCGGTGCTTTCCGTCGGCGTCCTCGACCTTGTCCACCGTATCCTTGGTCTGGTTGACCACGTAGAGCGGGTTCCACGTCGCGTTGATGACGGAGTAGCCCTGCTTGACGAGTTCGGCGGCGGAGCCCGAGCCGTTTTGCCACGCGATGGTGGTCACGTCCTTGGGAACCGACGTCTCCTTGGTGCTCGCCCCGCCGAAGTCGGCCCAGATGAGGGACCGGCGGCCGTGCTTCTTGACGATCTTGTCCATGCGCCCGATGAAGTGAAGATACAGCTCGTGCGCGTCGTTGAGCTTGTGTTTCTCCATGTAGGGCTTGTACGACTTGGCGACTTCCGCCCGGTCAAGCCGCGGCTCGTCGGCCCCGAAATGGAAGTAGGGGCTCGACTTGAACACGTCCAGTATTTCGCCGACGAGGATGTCCAGCCCTTCGTATGCCTGTTCGGAGGTCATGTTCATGATCCCCATGTGCGCGGGGCCCTCGGCCGCGTCGAACGTCTCGGGATACGGAATCCGCAGAGCGTCCGTATGGCCCGGGACATCCACCTCCGGGATCGGCGTCACACCGCGCTCGTCGGCGAACTTCACCAGCTCCTTCAGTTCGTCGAGCTTGTAGACCTGCGGCGCCGGACCGTTGTAACCACGGTTCGACGAACCGAGCTTCGGGAACTTGGTCGACGGGAAGGTCCACGCGTGATCGTCCGTAAGATGCAGGTGGAGATAGCGGATCTTGTAGAGCCGGCACATGACGACCACGCGCTTGAGCTCGGAGATGGTGTTGAGCCTGCGGGCCACGTCAATCATCACGCCCCGGTACTCGACTGCGGGTTCATCCTCGACGGACAGGCGCGGCAGTGTGGCCTTGCCGTCCTTCACAACGAGGGACTGCAGCACCGTGACCGTGCCCCAGGCCACGGCCCCGTAGTTGCCGCCGGTGACGACCGCCTTGTCGGTCACCTTAACCTTGTACGCCTCGCCCTTCAGGTCGCCGGCCAGCTTGAGCACGATGTCACCCGCCCGCCCCGGCCCTTCGGCCGTTGCCAGGGTCACGCCCGCCGCCAGCCGGATCTCGTCAGCCAGCACCGTGGCCAGCGGAGACAGCTTCTTGTCGCTCGCCACGATTCGGCTCTGGTCCGTCAGCGCCAGGGCGCCGCCCTCAATCTTGAGCGACTTCGGCAGTGGGATGATGCCTGGCCGATCGGGCTCGGCCGACGTGGCGGTCACGGCAAAAGCCGAGAGAACTAACGCACAGACGACACCGAAGACCACTGCTGCAACACTTCTACGCATGGCTCCTCCTTTCCATCATTTCCCGCTTGACCCCTGGCCGGCCCCGGCCCGCAGAACGTACACGTTCCGGGCGTCTGTCACGACGAGCGCGTCGTCCAGCAGAACCGCCTGGCTGTAGTAGCCGGTTCCCCGGTAGGCGTGGGGCGAGACCGGCAGGTTCTGTGTCACGCGAAAAGCGCCGGTGTTCCGGTCGAAGACGTCTACGAAAACAAACGGGTTCTGGTAACCGCCGGTAATGTGCGTTCTCGAATAGTAGCTTTTGTCTTCGACACCGATGACGTACCAGCATCCGCCTGCGACCTCGGCACCGACACGGTCGGTCGGGCCCAGTCCGCCCGGGCCGCCGTTCCAGGAGACGCCGAGGCTTGCCGCCTTGCGACCGGGGGCACTGTCTTTCGACGCATCAACGATCTGGACCGCGGAGAAGTTGGAATTATCAAAGTTAAGGGTGAATGCGTCACCGCTGACTCCCTCGAATTTGGCGTAATTGACTCCCCGGATAAATGTCGTCCGGTGGGTCGGGTTGTTGGGGTCCCAACCTGTGCAGGTCTGCGGATCCTTGCCATTGATCGTGGCCGATCCGCCGACCCCATACAGAAAGACGTCGTACTTGGCCCACCCAAGGCTGTTGATGCCGCTCATGGTCACCTTTTGACCGGTGTAGTGCTCTTTCGCCTGCCCGTCCAGCAGCGTGGCCACAGGGTTCGTACCGGCCTCGGGAATGCCTCTCACTCCGACATAGATCTGGGCCCCTGGGCCCCCGAAGAACTTGATGGTGACGTCGCCCGCGCCGGTGTCGTCCTTCAGGCCCCCGTGCGTGTAGAGACGAGGGTCAATACTCGGGGGCGGAGGCGGTTCCGCCGACACCGCCGCCAGCGCATCTCCCGTCTCCCACAACTCGAGAAGCGTGCACGCCGCCTTCTCACCG
>CAYXNI010000398.1:0-2890 GCA_964466285.1 uncultured Planctomycetota bacterium
CTCGTCCGCGGCGAGTTGGGTGGCGAGTTCGGCGTATCGCTCGATGAGGCGCGACGCGCCCCGGAGGGTGATGGCCATCGCCTCGCGCTCGATGCGCTGGGCCTCGGTCTGGCCCTTTCTCGGCGCCTCGACGTCGCGCAGGACGCCGCCGATCCCCTGCGCGAGCAGGCGTCGGAAGTTCGGCGTCAGGTGCCCGGTCTTGTGGCCGGAGCTGAACACGCCCGCCCGCAGCGCCGCCCGTTCCTCGGGCAGGCGCAGCGGATCCTGATCGACGCCGATCCAGGCCCACGGCGGCGGGTCCTTGGGAGGCGCTTCCGCCGGATGCATCCCGACGATCAGTTCGCCGGGCAGTATCTCGACCGGCATCTGCCGCAGCACGTTGTCGAGCGCGAGCGCAAGACGGATGGCGGCCGGCTTGCCCTCGGTGGCGCGAAGCGACTCGCCCCACCAGATGCGCCGCCTCCAGAACCCGCCGCGACGCTCCTTCGCCTGCGCCAGCAGGCGTTCAACGCGTGAAGTCATTTCTTCTCTCCGGCCTCCCCCTTGAGGGCACGGGCCACCTCGGCGCCGCTGGGCGGGCATCCCGGCACATGAGCGTGGGTGCCGAAATAGTCCTTTAGACACTTGCCGAGTACGAGCGTGTCGGGCGACGGCTTGGAGTCTGCACCCATCGCCACCTTGCTCACTTTGCGATCGCCGCCAACCACGTAAAGTCCGTCCATAAAGGCCGCCGCGCAGGCGCTGCACGCTCCGGCGTCCTGGATTTCGAGGTCCGGGTAGAGCCGGTGAAGGCGGTCCTGCACCAGTTCCAGCTTCCTCGGCACGAGCGGCTCGCCGACGATGTCGATCTTCTCCAGCTCGTATTCGCCCTGCCCCGCCTTGCTTGCATGCTTGAGCAGCGGGACCTTGCCGGACGCGAGGCCGATCTGGGCGCTGCCGACGGCGTCGGTGGCCACCGGGTCGCGCCCGGCGATGAGCAGCCCCAGCGGGACGAGCGGGCCGCCATTATGGTCGCCTTCCATGGCGTTCACGCCGTCGATGACGTTGATGGGCGACTTGACCAGCCGGTTGAGGGCCACAATGGCGGGCAGCAGGCCCACGCGGTGGAAGGCCATCTTGTCCTGCGGCCGCAGGCAGCCCTTGAGGTTCTTCACGCACAGCGTGGTCAGGCAGCAGCTGTGCACCTTGAGCATGGGGATGTTGATAAGCACGTCGCATTCGAGCGCCAGCCGGGCGATGCCGATCTCCGGGGGCAGGTCCTTCTCGCCCTTGAAGAGCACGTGCTCGTCGTAATCGAAATTGACGAACCGGGCGCCCACGGCCGCCAGGGCCGCCTCCGCTCCCATCTTGACGAAGTAGGCGTCGGTGCTCTCCTTGCCCACGGGCACGGGGCCTTCGCCGACGATGACCTGGCCGGCGCCCTGCGCCTTCGCCCACCGGCACGCCGCCACGACCACGGGCAGCGTGGTCGAGCCGCCTATGGCGCACGCGTTCCAGTTGGGCTTGATGACCACCCGGTCGCCCCGCTTGATAATCCCGGTGCAGTCCGCCCGTTTCATGGCCAGAGCGAACGCCGCGTTCACGTCGGCGCCAACTTTGGTGATGGATACTCGGGTCACTGGATGCCCTTCCATTCCTTGTAAAGGCGAATCAGGTCGCCCAGGTCATGCTTGCTGCGGAATCCCAGTTGCGTACGTGCCTTCTCGTGCGAGAAGAAGAACGGAACCAGGCCCGGCTGATACCCGGCGTCCTCGAACACCTCGGCCGCGCCGGGATAGTATTTTTCCGCGATGGTCGCGGGCATCGACCGCAGCCCCGCGGCATCGGTCGACGTGTACGGGGTGTAGCACCCGACCACGAACCGCCGGCCAGCGGCGCCCTTCCCCTCGATCGCCCGGCCGAACGACTCGCCGAGGTCGACGGGGTTCATCAGCTTGAAGCCGCCACCCAGATACCGGCCGAACAGCCCGGGGATGTCGGCGTTGTCCCAGTCGATCTCGCCGTCGTTGCTATAGCCTTTGCAGTGATGGTAGCCGCAGAAGCGGAAGACGACCGTCTCCAGCCCATGCATGCGGCCGTACCACTCGGCGAACTCCTCGCCCATCCGTTTCGTCAGGCCGTACATGCACACGGGCGCGCACGGCACCTCCTCGTCGATGGGCAGATAGGGCTCGGTGGCTCCGTGCCCGGACGCCCACACGGTGCTGCAATAGACGACGCGCCGGACGCCCTTGTCGAGCGCCGCCTGCAGGACGTTGGCCGTCGCCTTCACGTTCAGGTCGACGGAGCGGGCCTGATCCGGGCTGCAGAGCAGCACGGCCATGTGCACGATGGCGTCCATGCCCTCGGCCGCGGCGGCGATCTCTTCGTAGTTCGTCAGGTCGCCCTGGATCGCCTTCATCTTGCCCTTGTGCTCTCGGATGTCGAACCCGGTTGCATCGAACCGCTTCGCAAGCTGCGGCAGCAGCGCGCCGCCGACCTCGCCCTCGCTGCCCGTCACCAGAATCTTCTTCATAACCGTTCGCCTATTCTCGGTCCTCTCCCCTCGGACGAATGACTATCTTTCCCATGTATATCGGCTATTCGGCCAAAGTCAAGCTGGCGTCGCGGAACCGCTCGTGATTCCCGCTTTTGACACATCCTTTCAGCCCGGCTATAATTCATCGCCGCCCCAACGACAAACGGAGCCAACACATGCGAACGGCCGTCACCGGGGGAGCCGGCTTCCTGGCCTCGCACCTCTGCGACAAGCTGCTCGAGAAGGGCCACGGCGTCTCACGGGGCGTCTCACGGTGCCTGACACCGTGAGAATCCACAACAGCCTGACAGCGCGAGTGTTCTGACTGCGGTTTTCCGCCACGCCCCATCCGCATCATCGCGTCGCGACAAC
>CAYXNI010000399.1:0-2865 GCA_964466285.1 uncultured Planctomycetota bacterium
AGTACGAGAGGACTTGAGAGGACGAACCGCTGGTGTACCAGTTGTCACGCTAGTGGCATCGCTGGGTAGCTATGTTCGGAACGGATAAACGCTGAAAGCATCTAAGCGTGAAGCCTACCCCAAGACTAGGTGTCCCGTTCCCCTTCGGGGGGCGAGAGGCTCGTCGAAGACTACGACGTTGATAGGCCGGAGGTGTAAGGCCAGTGATGGCTTCAGCTGACCGGTACTAATGTCCGACAGGCTTGACCACAACTATTTCTCCGCTCTTGAAGCGGAGGGGTGGTGTGTTGAGGATCACGCGCGCGAGGGGTTCGCCAAGGCCCGGATAGGGCATTGGCGGACCGGCCGCTTCCACTATTCAGTCCTGGACGATGGACATTAGGACTTTGGACATTGGACTTTGGACTCTGGACCGGAAACGAACATCCCCAGTCCATTGTCCATAGTCGATCGTCTACTGTCCATTAACGTCCATTTGTCTAGGCACGAGTTTCCCGGTGTCCATAGTGCAGGGGAAACACCTGTTCCCATTCCGAACACAGTAGTTAAGCCCTGCACGCCGATGGTATTGCCCGAAAGGCGAGAGAGTAGGTCATCGCCGGGAATAAAAGTGAAGGCCCGAGTGCACGGTGCATGTGCGCTCGGGCCTTTTTTTTGCCTGCCCTGAGCGAGCGAAGCGAGTCGAAGGGCCCCCATCGTCGTTCTCGATTTCTCTCACCACGAAGAAGAACTTACGACGAAGAACGGATACAAGGCAATGATTGTTGCGGGCTGGGGGTTGAAACAGGATAATGGTGGAACCGAACAGGGGAGACGTGACGGCGATGCGGGCCGCGCAGGTGTGGACGTGAAGGAGGGCTGAGGATGAGGCCGGTGGCCGTGGCAGCCGTGTGCGGGCTGGCGTTGTGTGTTGGGTCGTGCGCGGGACAGGGCCGAC
Source organism: uncultured Planctomycetota bacterium (assembly GCA_964466285.1). GTDB lineage: Bacteria > Planctomycetota > PUPC01 > PUPC01 > PUPC01 > CAYXNI01. The sequence continues at coordinate 938 of CAYXNI010000399.1, forward strand.
ACGGGGATGCGCTGGGGGAGTTTGCGAAGCTGGCTATGCAGAACGACAAGCCGTTCGTGATTGTCGCGGGGAAGGACGGCAGCGGGCAGGGCGTGGTGATTACGGGCGCGGGGCATGTGCTGACGGCGGCGCACGTGACGTATGACGAGGAGGCGGACGCGCACACGGAGGAGATGACGGTGTCGTTCCGCAAGGCGACGGCAAGCCCGTGGCCGGGGATGGTGGAGAAGGAGGAGATCACGGTGGTGGACGCGGGGCATGCGGACTTCTGCGAGGAGTATTACCGGGCGCGGCTGATCAAGCAGGGGGAGCGTGCGCACATCGACGGGAAGGACGTGGCTCTGCTGAAGGTCGAGACGACGGAATGGATCCCGCACGTGGAGTTTTACTCGCGCGAGAGACCGGAAATCCGGGTCGGCGACCGGCTGTACATGTGCCAGTATTGTTTTCCGACGGAGAAGGCGGATCCGATTTTTGTCGTGACGCCGCTGGAGGTGATCGGGGTGGCGCGGACGCCGACGGGGCTGCAGTATCTGGCGCAGGGTTTCTTCCGGTGGGGCTCGAGCGGCGCGGCGATCCTGAAGGAGGGGAAGCTGATCGGGATTCAGTCGAACGCGTATACAGTGAACTCCGACGCAGGGGAGGTGCCGCTGGGCCACGTGTCGTTCGAGGTGGTGTACGAGCGGCTTGTGAAGGGGCTTGTTGAGGGTGACATGAACCGCCAGGACGCGAAGAAGGCTAAGATGCCGTGAACCGCCAAGACGCCAAGGACGCCGAGAGGCCATGAACCGCCAAGACGCCAAGGACGCCAAGAAGGCCAAGAGGAGGTCGCACGTAGAAGCAGGGTGGTAAGATGGGGCCGCGCCTGGGCATCCCGGCGCTGTGGTGGTTTCCTCCAGGATGTGTTGTGGAACTACGCATCGAGGGGTTGGGGTGGGTGAGGCTGGGGCCGGGCTGTGAGTGCGGAACTGCTGAGAAGAGCGTGGGATAGGAAAGAAAGTTCGGTGCGAGGCACGAGCGGCACAGGAATTGCGGGAGGGATTGCCGTTCGTGCGATGGAGGGTGAGTGACGGGGAGGCTTGGATCACAAAGGAGGTGCGAAATGAGAGGGATACTGAGGACGCTGGCGCTGTTGGTGGTGGTGGCACCGGTTGGTGCGGCGTTCGGCGAGGATGAGACTGCGGCGCCGGCGAACCCGTGGGAGGCCATCAGGCTGAAATATCAGGAGTCGGCGTACGTGGAGCGATTCAAGGCGGCCGACGCGGACGGGGATCGTTTCGTGACGCCTGAGGAGGCGAAGGCGGCCGGCATGAAGTGGGAGTGTTTCGCGGACAGTGCGCGCTGGAAGAACGCGGACGCGAACGGTGACGGGAAGCTTTCGCTGGAGGAGGCGATTGCGGAGAAGCGGCTCGAGGTTCAGTTGTTCCGGAAGCGGCTGTATGAGTATCAGGAGCGGCTGGGCGTGCTGGCGAGGACTCCGGGGATCGATGCGCGGGAGCGCGAGCAGTTGCTGCGGATCCGGAACGGGATCCTGAACGGGTCGCTGACTCCCGAGGAGGCGCAGGAGATGCTCGCGGGCGAGAAGGTGATCCGGGGGCTGGAGGCTGCGGCGAAGGGGGACGGCGTTGTGACTGCGGCGGAGCGGGAGAGGCTGCGCAATGCTCTGAACGACATGAGCAGGCGGATTTACGCGGAGAAGCGTGACGACGAGGGGACGAAGCTGCCGCCTGCTCCGGCGAAGCCGCCGATAGTGGTGGTGCCGAAGCCGCCGATAGTGATAGTGCCGAAGCCGCCGATTCCGAAGCCTCCCATTCCTCGACCCCTTCCGCCGCCGCGAGTCCGATGACCGAGGCCTTAGAGGGCCTCTGACATCACCCTGGTGGGGCAGGCATCCGCCTTCGCGGAGCGCCGTAGCCGCTTCGGCGGAG
>CAYXNI010000400.1:0-2858 GCA_964466285.1 uncultured Planctomycetota bacterium
AAGCCGGCGTCTCGGAGCTGTGCGACAATGCGTGTTGCCGAATCTCGCAGAGACACTTAAGTGCTCCATCTAGTCATGAACGGGAATCGGGCCTGAGTGGCTGTTGTGCGGTTCCGTTCATGGAGCGTTCTCGGATTTGGGCGGGAACTATTCACGCTATTTGCCATTCCCCGGGTCAAGTTCCAGAAGGTAGGCCGTCTTGCCCGAACTGTCAATAAACCAGACCTTATTGTCGCCCGCAGACCCGGCAATGATGTATGCCGCGTTTAATGGGTATTGCCGCTCGCCCGAAAGTTCGATGCTGGTTTCCGGCCCAGGCATTCCGTCCTGGATGACGCGGAAAAATAGCCTGGATGGCTCGGCTCCACGCGTGTAGATCACGATGATCGAACGGTTGACCTGCAGTGCCTGAAAACCCGAATCCACGGGCGCAACCTTTATGGGCTTTTTGGAGCCTTCTCTAAGACAATAAATGCCGCCGGGGGAGAGATGCCACAGATAATTGATGCTGCTGTCGGCGAACACAAAAATGCGACTGGAAGATGTGGACGTGAATTTCCCGCTGTGAGCCAACAAACGCCGCGAAGACCATTGTTTTGTGCCTAAATCAAACTGCGACGTCCAAACATGAGCTCGGGTACGTTTGTTCAGGTCTACATCCGTCCACACAACGGCCAGTGTGGAATTGTCGAGGAAAGCGGCGTCCAGAACATTGATATCGTGGTGGCCCGGCCCGCGAAATTGCGTCACTTGTTCCAGCAAAGCCTTATTGGTGACACGGTAGACAAACACCTCCAGGTCAGACGGCATGCTGGCGTTCCACACGAGCATGTACCAAGCCCCATCCGGAGACAGAATAGCCCTGCTATTGGCCATGTAGATAGGAATGTTCTGTGGCGTGCGGGTCACCGTGAATGCTTTCTCCCCCGCGACGCACAAACCCACTGCATGGTCTCCGTTGCCGCCGAGTGTCCACCACGCCAGCATATCTCCCCCATTATTGGTGCAGAGATGCGCGTCGCCGAAGTAAGGAGTGTGCGCGAACTCCTGTTTCAGCCCCTCGGGTTGAGGAAGGGGGATGTATTCCACGGCATTCTTGGCGGGATCAACAACGCACAACTCTCCTCCGAACTTAGTTCGCCGCAGGCAACTCAGGCGATGGTCTGGCCCAAAAGCACATGCCTCGGCCTCGTAGGTGAATGTCTCGCTGTGCTTTGGGAACGCCGGGATGGGAATCGTTGACACGAGACGTAATACGACGGCATGCCCGTCGGGCGAGGGGGCGAGCGTGGTGTCGAGTTCCGGCGGATCCAAGGGGTTGGGCCGTCCGCCGGAATCGAGTTCAACCAGGCGCTCCTGGATCTCCCGGATTCCGCCGGGGCCCACGAAGGAGATCAGTTGTTTCGTTTGAGCGGCGTCGCTGAGGGCGGTTCGTAAATATTCGACAATCTCCGTCGCCGGTCTGTCGCGGTCAAGGATCGCCAGCCCCCAGAAGATCTTGATCAGCGGATGTCTGATTTGGCCGAAATTCGCGGTGACATACACGAGATTGTCGGCATCTTGTATCATGTCCGAGGAAAGCGTCAGAAACGGGTACATTTCACGGTCCTTGAGGTCACTCTCGGTCAGGGAAAGAAGGTGGGGAAGATAGGGCTTGGCTCTGTGCACAGCCTCCTTGGCGTAGAACTGGCCTTCCGTTGGCAGTGTGGCGAGGAGGTCGACGAACTCCTGCTTCTGTTGAGGCGTGATCACGGATGGTTTCGGTCTGCCGTCGGAGGCGCAGCCGGTAAAGACTGCTGTGGCTATAATGCTGAGCGCGATGACGCGACAGGCGGTATTCACGGCCTCCTCCCGCTGAAATGACTCACCAGCAAGCGGGGCATCAATCGATCCCGCTGCTAAAGCAATCCCATGTCGATTGCCTTCTCGGCGATCTGGACGGCGTTGAGCGCGGCGCCTTTGCGGATGTTGTCGCTCACGCACCAGAAGGCGAGCCCGTGCGGCACCGATTTGTCCTCGCGGATTCGGCCGACGTAGACCGGGTCGGTCCCGCTCGCCTCGACCGGCAGCGGGTAAGCCGCGTTCTCGAAGTCGTCGACCACGGTGACGCCGGGCGCGTTCGAGAGGAGTTCGCGGGCACGGTCGGCGCTGATGGGCCGCGCGAACTCGGCGTTGACCGCCTCGGAGTGGCCGTTGAACACGGGCACACGGACGGTCGTTGCCGACACGCCCAGCTTCGGCAGGCCCATGATCTTCCGCGTCTCGAACAGCATCTTGGCTTCTTCCGTCGAGTAGCCGGGCATCTCCTTGCTCGGGCCGCCGATGTGCGGCAGCACGTTGCACGCGATGGGATGCGGGTACACCTCGGGCCGGAAATCCGTCCCCTCGACGTAGGCGCGAAGGCCCTTGTCGAGCTCCGTGACGGCGGCGCGGCCCGTGCCGGAGACCGCCTGGTACGAGGCGACGACCACACGCTTCAATCCCGCCTCCTTGTGGAGCGGCGCCAGGGCTACGACCATCTGAATCGTCGAGCAGTTCGGGTTCGCGATGAAGCCGTGATGGGTGCGCATGGCTTCGGCGTTCACCTCGGGGATCACGAGCGGGACGCGCGGGTCCATCCGGAAGTCGGCTCCGTTGTCGACGACGAACGCTCCTTTCTCGACCGCGAGCCATCCGAACTTTTGAGAAGCCCCCTTTTCGCCTTCGGTGCCGGCGAAGAGCGCGATCTCGACGCCGTCGAACGCCTTCTCGGTCGTCTCAACCACTTCGTATGCCCGCCCGTCGATCGTCTCCGTACGGGCGCGGGTGGCCAGGACGCGGATTTCGCTGGCAGGAAAACTCCGCTGATGCAGGACCTT
>CAYXNI010000401.1:0-2853 GCA_964466285.1 uncultured Planctomycetota bacterium
CTTATTTCACCGCCATTGTATGGTGTCCCCGTAAGTCATGGTGGTGCAACGGGCTGGGTGTGGCGGAGAAAAACTTGATGCGGAAGCAAACTTTTCCCGGTCCTGTACGTTGATAATGGCAGGCAAAGCATGGCCAAGTCCGATGCAGAGCTCATGAAGGAGTTCCAGGCGGGCCGCGAAGAAGCATTTGCGGAATTGGTCACGAGGTATAAGGCTCCGCTTTTGAACTTCTTCTACCGGCTGATGTGGGACCGGCAGTTGTCGGAGGACTTCTGCCAGGAGGTCTTCTGCCGGGTGTTCCGCCACCGCAAGGACTATGTGCCTGCGGCGAGCTTTGCGACGTACTTGTATCGGATTGGACGGAACCTATGGATCGACCGCTATCGCTCACTGAGGAACAATCCCGGGACGACCTCGCTGGATGCGGAAGCGGGCGGCAGCGGCCGTGCGATGGGGACGGTGCTTGCGGGGGCCGGACTCGACCCGTCGCACGCGTCCGAGGTGGAGGACGAGATGCGGCGGGTGCGGCGGGCACTGGACTCCCTGGCGCCGGACCTGAGGGAGACGCTGGTGCTGGTGAAGTATCAGGGAATGAAATATGCGGAGGCCGCCCAGGTGCTGGGCGTCCCGGTGGGCACGATCCGGTCGCGGATTCACGCGGCCATCGAGCAGGTCCGAAAGGTGCTGGGTATCAACGCTGGACGCTGAGTTGGGGAAGAGACGATGAGCCAGGACGAAATGGGATGTGATGAGGTTCAGCCGCTTCTGGAGGACGAGGCGCTGGGCGAGCCGCTGACGCAGGCGGCTTCGGCCGCGGTGCGGAAGCACGTGGCGGCCTGCGCGGAGTGTGCAAGGCGGGCGGCTGAGTTGAAGGCGACGGTCGAGTTGTTGTCGGCGGCGCCGGCCATCTCGCCGTCGGAGCGGTTTGACGACGCGCTGTTCGACCGGCTTGAGGAGGTCAGGGGGGGCGAACGCTCGCGGCGGTTCGTGGTGTTCGCCGCTCTTGCGTGCGTGGTACACAGAGTGCGGAAGTATCAACTGGCCGCTGCGGTCTATCCGCTCGTGCTGATGTGCATGGGATATGTGATCTGGGCGGCGGCGATGCGAGGCCCGGACGGAGCTCGGCGCGACTACTATACCGGCCCGGAAGGAGCCCTTGCTCTGCGACGACCCGCGGAGTGGCCGACAAGACCGTCGGACGTGCCGGCCGAACTGGAGCTGGCAATTCCGAAGGAAGAGCCGCTGATTGTCCGGGACGATCCGTTCGGGCGGGTGGCCGAGCCGTGGTGGCCGGCCGAGCCCGGGCCGTCGCTGCCGGCGGTACTCGCCGCCGTCGAATGGCCCGCCCCCGCGTTGGAGGCGCCCCGAACCCCCGAGGAACTTGCACGACTGCCGGAACCGCCTGTGGCGGCCGTCCGCGTGCTGCCCGCCGGCGGGCCGGGCGGAGCAGAGCTGGCGCGGGCCCGGTTTGCGACCATCAAGAACGCGGATCCCCGCCTGAAGCTGGCGGTCTCCGGCGGGTTGGTCTGGTTGTGCCGGAACCAGAATGAAGCGGGCTTCTGGTCGGCCGGGCAGGCGTCGGAGTACAGCGACGCGGAGATCACGGCGGCGGCGGCGCTGGCGTTCATGGAATCGGGTTTCACCTCGTCGGGCAACGGCGAAACCTCGCGGAGCCTTCGTGCGGCGCTGCGCTGGCTGATCCGGCAGAAACGGGCCGATGGGACGTTTGCTCCACTAGGCCCGCGGCAGGTGCACGCGCAGGCTATGGTCTGCACCGCGTTGAGCGAGGCGCTGCGCACGTCGGACCGCGAACTGTTCAGGCGGCCGTTCCGTCCCATCATCCAGAACGGCGTGGCGGCATTGATTGCGAACCAGTCGGCGTCGGGTGCCTGGGGGTCTGACGATCCCGAGCTGACGGCGGTCGTGGTCGTGGCTGCGGGCGCCGCCCGCGCGGCGGGCCTGACGGTCGATGCGGCGCCGCACAAGTCGGCGCTGGCCTGGCTCGACACTTATAGGAAGAGCTTCCCGCAGGAGGTGCATGCGTCGGTGCCGCCGTCAGCCGGTGCATCGAAGAGCATCACGTATGCCACAATCGGGACGGTGCTTGGCGCGCCAGAGTCCGTGTGGAGCACGGCGGAAGGCGTGGACCAGGCGGCCGCGGAGCTGGCCGGGTATCCCGTGATCTGGGAGTCGGGCGACTTCTTCCGCTGGTATGCCGGGACGCTGGCGGCGTACCGGTTGGACGGGCCGTCGTGGCAGAAGTGGCGGAGCAATCTGCTGGTGCAGTTGGTCCCGCGTCAGGAGGGGGCGGTTCGTGGGAAGGCGGCGGCCGAGGCCGATCGAGGGAGTTGGCCCGCTCACGGAATCTGCCGGGAGGGCGGCCGGCCCTATGCGACGGCGATGGCCGTGCTGTCGCTGACCGCGTCGTTCGGGCATTCGCCGGTTTACGGCAGCGCGAAGTAGTGTGCTCTTGGCGTCCTGGCGGTTCAATTCCCGAGAGCAGACGCAGATGGCGGCCACCCGTCGAGAGCCTCCGGGTCGAGCGAGGGGCCGACGCAGATACCGGCAGATTCTCGCAGATCAGTTCATCTCTCTTCATCTTCGTGTTCGTCGTGCCGTCGTGGTGAAAAGGGGAGACTGCCGACTGAACTCCGGCGCCGGCGTGGATTCTGCTTCCCGTGTCCAGATGGCGCGGTATAATGCTTGTGGCGTCCGGATCGGGCTGCTGAGGCCAATGACGGACCGAGAAAGGAATCTGGGAAACGGCGATTGTTCCGGATTCTCTTGTGCGGAGTTAGGCATTGTGTCCACGGAACTACCAGGGAAATAGGTATGATGTCCTCCGATACTGCG
>CAYXNI010000402.1:0-2850 GCA_964466285.1 uncultured Planctomycetota bacterium
CCTCCACCATCCTCACCGAGTACCTCCAGGCCGCCGGCATCGCCCCCCCAGCCCCACTCGCCACCGCACTCGTCTACGGCATCCAGTCCGACACCCAGGACTTCGGCCGAGAAACCTCCGAGGCCGACTTCCGCGCCTTCACATACCTCTACCCCCTCGCCAACAAGCGCCTCCTGTCCCGCATCGAAAACGAACAGGAACCGCGCGAATACTTCACCGCCGTCTCCCGCGCCCTCCTTGACAGCCGCACCTACGCCAACACCTCCCTCTGCTGGCTCGGACGAATCCTCAACCCCGACATGACCGGCGAGATCGCCGACCTCCTCGTCCGTTGCGACGAGATCGACTGGGCCCTCGCACAGGGCCTCTACAAGGGCACACTCTACGTCTCGCTCCGCAGCGACTTCCGCAACGCCGACGCCGACGGCCTCATGAAGAAACTCGTCGCCGGCCTCGGCACCGGCGGCGGCCACGAAATGATCGCCGGCGCTCAGATCCCCGTCGAGCGCGACCGCATCAAGCTCGCCAGCCGCCTCGTCAAGCGCGTCGAACTCCGCTTCCTCAAGCACTTCAAGCAGGACCCCCGGAACCGCCGGCCCCTCGTCTCCCGCGCCCGTCCCAGCCACCACGCCAGGCCCGCGCGAACCGTCCCCCCACGCAGGAAAAACCAGGAAAGCCCCCGCCCCTGACCATCAGACCCGGTACACGTCCTTGGGCTCGAACACCTTCTCCCCTACTGTCTCGATCCGATCGGTGGCAGGATTGTACCGCCGGAAGTAGCACGTGAAATAGCCCGCAGCACACGCCGCCACCTTCTGCGCCACACGGATCACCAGCGAGTTCCCCTCGCAGTCGATGAACACCTCCTTCACCGCCTGCGTGTGGCCCGACGTCACCCCCTTCTTCATCAACTGCTTCCTCGACCGCCGGTACACGTGCACCTCGCCCGTCGCCAGCGTCTTCTCCAGCGCCTCCCGGTTCATGTAACACAGCGTCAGAACCGACCCGCTCGCATCTTCCACAATGACCGCCGGGATCAACCCGCCTTCCTGAAACTTGATGTGCTCGAAAATGCTCATTCCGTTCGCTCTCGTTATTCGTTATCCGTCGTTCGTTATCCGTCACCCGTCATTCGTTATGCGTCACCCGTCATCCGCCGCTCGTCAGGCGCACTTCATCATCCGATGTTCGTGGCTCGGCGTGCCTCGCTCGTCATTAGTCATTCGTCATTTGCCTCATTGATTCGCCATTCGTCATTCGTCATTTGCTTTCTTCGTCCGTCAGCCGCCGTATCACCCTCGCCGCCGTCCACTTCTTACTCACCACTCGCCACTCACCACTACGTAAAATGCGTCACCACCTTCGTCCGATGCACGCCCTTAACCGCGCCCTTCTTGCCCGTCGACTCACGGGCCAGCGTCGCCATCAGCCGATCGTACTCCTTCCTGTCCACCGGAAGCGTCACCGGCTTGCTCTTTTTCGACGACAGAATCATCGCGCACGTCATCTCCACCTGATGGATGCCCTCCTCGCCCGGCGCGATCAGCTTCGTCCCACGGTTGATCGCATCCACGAAGTTCTGCACGATCCCGATGTGACCCTGCCGTTTCCGTTCCTTCACCGGCACCTCCACCCAGTCCGCGCCCGGATTCCCCCACGGCTCCCGGTTCGTCCGGTCGAACTTCCCGAGCGGCGTCTTCAGCTTGCCCAGCCGCAGCTTGCCGCCCTCGATATCCAGCACCGCCCTGTCTCCGGCAAACCGCACATAATGCCGGCCCGGAAACTCGCACGTGCACGTGTAATAATGGCCCGTCGCACCGTTCGGATACTCCAGCATCGCCTCCGCCTCGTCCTCCACCTCGATCTGGTGAAGCCGCGTGCGCGTCCGCGCGATGACCGTCCTCGGCTCGCCCGCAAGGTACCACAGCATGTCCGTGAAGTGCGGAGCCTGGTTCACCAGCACCCCGCCGCCCTCGCCCGCCCACGTCCCGCGCCACGCGTCCTGCTCGTAATACGCCTGCGGCCGGTAATCCGGGAACACATAGTGCACCCGCCGCAGCTCGCCCAGCCGGCCCGAGCGAATCACCCGCTTCGCCGTCTGCCACAGCCCGCCCGTCCGCCACTGCAACATCACCGCGAACTTCACCCCCGTCCGCTTCGCCGTCGCGATCATCTTGTCCACCGCCGTCAGCGTCACACCCAGCGGCTTCTCGCTGATCACGTGAAGCCCCTTCTTCATCGCGCAGATCGCTATCGGCGAATGCCAGTAATGCGGCGTCGCAACGATCACCGCGTCCGCCAGCCCGCTGTCCACCAGCTCGCGGTAATCCACAAACATCTTCGACCCGGCGGCCGTTTCCGCAGCCGTCTTCGCACGCGCTTCCACCACGTCGCAGACCGCCGACACCCTCGCCCCCTTCATCGCGACGACATTCTTCACGTGTGCCATCCCCATCCCGCCCACCCCGATGATCCCGAACCTAATCACAGCCATGTTGCTATCTCGTCGAACACACACTGGAAATCGCAAACTGCCATGCGGTCGCATTGTATCCGCCTCCCCTCCCAAAATCAAACCCCGCGTTGTGGCCTGCCGCCTGGAGGCAGGCGTTGTGGCGTGGTGGTGAGGAGGGCTTTTTGTTTCACCACAACGACACCACGAGCACCACGTAGAACAGGGATGCACAGGTCTGCGGGAATCTGCTGGTATCAGCGTCCATCTGCGTCTACTCTCGGAAATTGAACCGCCAAGCCGGCCGGGGCCGGGAGGCCAAGAAGGTGCAGGACACGCAGGCAGGCCGGCGCCTCTCCTTTGCCTCCCTCCGCCCGTTGTGCTATCATCTTCTTCGT
>CAYXNI010000403.1:0-2834 GCA_964466285.1 uncultured Planctomycetota bacterium
CTGGGCCGCGTGGGCCACGAAGGCGTCATCCCCAGCAAGTACGTGCAGATGCTTGTGGGCGACAAGCCCGACACCTTCCTGGCAATGACCGGCCTGGGCAGTGGAGCATTCGAGGGTCTCGCGCGCGCTGTCTGGCCATTCTGGACCAATTTCTTCTCCTCCGTCTTTGGCGCGTTCATGTACTTTGCGACGTTGACCGAGGTGCCGATCCTCCAGGGTCTCATCGGTGCGGGGATGGGCAAGGGGCCGGCGCTGGCGCTGCTTCTGGCTGGGCCGGCGTTGTCGCTGCCCAGCATGCTGGTCATTCGCAGCATCATGGGCACGCGAAAGACGGCCGTCTACGTGTCGCTGGTGGTCGTCATGGCCACGATCAGCGGCTGGGTGTATGGCTTGTTGTTCTGAAAGGAGTCCGGCAATGGCGAAGTGTTGCAGTTGTGACAGCGGCAAGGCGGCGAAGAGCGTGATGATTTATGCGTGTTCCGGCGGGGCGAACGTTGCCGAAATCTCGGACCGCGCCGCGCGCGAACTGATGTTCTCCGGCTGCGGAACGATGTTCTGTCTTGCCGGCCTCGGAGCGGGAATCCCGGGCATGATACAGACGGCGAAGGATGCCGATCTGAATCTGGTCATCGACGGCTGCCCGATGGACTGCGCGAAGAAGATTTTCGACCGGGCGGGCGTCACCAACTACAAGCAGTTCAGGGTCACCGACCTCGGCATCGAGAAGGTCAAGGGCGTCCGATGCACGCAGGAGCAGGTGAACAACGTCATCGCCAAGGCCAAGGAGGTGTTGGGCGGATGAAACTGCAGATACTCGGAACCGGCTGCCCGAAGTGCAAGAAACTGGCGGAGAACGTCGAAGCGGCCGCCAGGGCGCTGGGCATCCAGTACACCATCGAGAAAGTTACGGACATTAACGAGATCATGAAGTTCGGCGTGATGATGACGCCAGCCTTGGCCGTGGACGGCCAGGTGAAGGCCGTCGGCAAAGTGCCCGACGTGGACGCGATCAGGAAAATGCTGGCATGACGCACGTCTTGCTGCCTGCTCAGGAGCTTTGCCATGTTGGCCGCGGCTCTTGCCCAGTGCCCGCTGTGTGGCGGTGAGGATAGCGGCGTCGACCTTTGGGTCGTGTTCGCTCTGACGGTCGGCGTGGTGCTTCTCGTGCGCCGGGTGATTTTCCTTCGGAGACAGAAGGAGGTGTCGGTCATGAACAAAGCGGGGAAGATCGCAGTGGTTGTCGCGCTGGCGGTGGTGGTGATTGCGGTGGTCGTCGCGAAGAAGCGTACGGCCTCGCCGCCGGGCGGTTCAGAGACCTCGCCCGCGGCCACGGCGGCCGACACGCCGGCCGTCAGCCCGCAGGCCGCGGGGCTGCCGCGCCTGATCGAACTCGGGTCCGTCACGTGCATCCCGTGCAAGATGATGGCGCCGATCCTGGACGAACTGCGGCGGGACTATGCCGGCAAGCTTCAGGTCGACTTCATCGACGTGCAGCAAAATCGCGACGCACTCGAGACGTATCAAATCCGTCTCATCCCGACGCAGGTCCTTCTCGACGGGTCGGGCAAGGAGCTCTTCCGCCACGAGGGATTCTTCCCCAAGGACGACCTCCTCGCGAAGTGGAAGGAACTGGGCTACGATTTCGCCGCCGCGAGTCCTGAGCCGGCCTTCGAGCGGCTCGAACTTACCCAGGCCGACACGCGGCCCAGGGAGACCGTCTGCTACATGTGTGACCGGGACGTTGACCCCAAGACACTGGTCGTTGTCAAGACCGACAAGGGCGAGGTGCGGCTGTGCAGTCCACACTGCTACTTCATCATGTACTCGTGCTTGACCGAGGACAGGGCCGGTTTCGAGAAGAAGGTCTCCGTCACGGACTATGCCACGGGCAAGAGCATTGCCGCGACGGAAGCCGTCTACCTCTACGGCCTCGACGAAGCGACCGGGCGGCCTGTTGTCAAAGCGTTCGCGGACAGAGACGCCGCCACGAAGGAGCGGCAGGCCAGCGGCGGCAGCGTGCTCGCCTGGCACACGCTTCAGGATAAGGAGCTGTCCCATCGCTGCGGCTTCTGTGACCGAGCCGTGTATCCCGAAGACGCGGCGCTTGTCCGAGTCGGCGGCCTGTACACCTGGGGCTGCTGTTCGCATTGCGCGATGGGCGTGACGGCCCGGACGGGCAAGGACATCGAGGTCCACGAGCGGGACCGGCTGACCGGCGAAGAGATTGTCGTGACGACGCTGAACGGCAGCATCGCCTCGCTGGAACCCAAGACGGCCGTGGCGTGGTTCGGCTTGAGGAAAGGGCCGGATGGCAAGTTCACTTCGGCCGGCTGCTTCCACCAGGGCTTTTTCAGGACCGCCGACAACCTGAGGAAGTGGCTCGAACAGCATCCGCTTGAAACCGGCAAGCTCATCAGCATCCAGCAGGCGCTGGCGGACAAGATGAAGCTTTCGCCCCAGCAAATCCAGAAGGCGTGCAAGATCGGCGAGTGCGCCCCGAAATGACAGTCCACAATAGCGAAGAGGAAACAGACATGAGAAGTTCCTGCAGATTCGTGGCGGCGGTGTTGATCGCGAGCCTCTTCCCTTGCTGCGGCCAGGCTGCCGAGAACGGTTCGAAAGCCCCCCCGCCGGCCGCGGCGGCAAAACCGGCAACCGTCAACGACACGTATCAGGGCCTTGCCTCGGGCGGGCTGACGTTCGCCAGGCTGTCGGACCTGCCCAAGGGAACGGTCCTGAAAACGGGTGACCTGACCATCAGCGAGAAGGAGGTCGCCGATGGAATCGCCAAGGCGCCCGCCGAGATTCGGGGACAGCTCACGAAGAACGCTTTC
>CAYXNI010000404.1:0-2833 GCA_964466285.1 uncultured Planctomycetota bacterium
AGCGGTGTTCCGGTATGTTGTGATATGAATCACAGCTGCCTTGACATGCCGCCGATCAGATGCAACGGCATTCACAGCTAAGGCCGGAAAGATCATGTACGCCAAGCTTGTTGCTTCTCGACGACATCATCGCCTGTGCCACGGCCCCGCCCACACCGCCCATTACGCTTCCGCAGGCGAGCGAACTCACTGTCCGGACGTCCGTACGACAGAGGCGGCGATCGTCATCTCCGCGCGTTCCGTCTCTTGCTTCGCTGAAAGTCTCCTGAATCTGCGGCTGGCCCGGCGGGGCGCGTTCGCTTTGATCGAGTTGCTCGTTGTCATCTCCGTTATCGGCATCCTGGCGGGCATGCTGTTGCCCGCGCTCGCGGGAGCGCGGGAGCAAGCGAGAAGAGCCGTCTGCACGGGCAACCTGCGGCAGATCGGAACGGCCATTCAGATTTACGCGCAACTGCACGGCGGCGGACCGTTCGAGGGCAACATGGGCAACACCGTCTGGGACGGCCGGCGAATCTCGATCGGCTGGCTCTCCCCTTACCTCGGCGACAACGTCGACGTCTTCTTCTGCCCGAGCCAGGTGTCATTCCAGAAGAACGATCCGGCGAGCGGAAAACAGAACTTTGACGTCCCGGGCAAGGTCTGCCGCGGCACGTACGTAGTGAGAGGGGCTCTGCAATTCGAGGGCGTAGCCCCGGGCGCTGCGGTCCCGGTCGACAGGTATCCCACAAGCGTCTGTGCCACCGATCTCGAAGCGCCTACGGTTGATCCCGCCCGGACCGCTCACAGGGACGGGATCAACGCGCTCAGGCTCGACGGCTCTGTGCACTGGTTGCAGGGGGAGTCGAAGAGGGCATCGGAGACTTACCAGGAGTACTGGGACCGGCTGGACAAAGAGTAGCGGGCGGCCGCGCACCACTGCCGACAGGCTTGAAGGAGGATTCATCCCCGTGCCGGGAAGAGTGACGCAGCAGACAATCGCCCGCCTGAGCCAGTATCGCCGGCTGCTGGACCGGCTGCTGCACGAGGGCGTTCGCCACGTCTTTTCCCATCAGATGGCGGAGGGCACGGACGTCACCGCGGCGCAGGTCCGGCGAGACCTCATGGTGCTCGGCCACACGGGGAACCCGAGGCACGGCTACAACGTGGCCGTGTTGATCCGGGCGATCGACGGGTATCTCGACGCCTCCGAGGGCCAACGGGTGGCCGTCATCGGCATCGGGAACCTGGGGCTGGCGCTGATGGCCTTCTTCGCCGGCCGCCGGCCGAAGCTTTCGATCACCGCCGGCTTCGACAGCGATCCGAACAAGGTCAACCGCGTCATTCACGGCTGCCGCATTTATCCGATCGACTCGCTCGCCCAGGCTGTGGCCGAGCTGGACATCGGCATCGCGATCATCACGGTGCCGGCAGGCGAAGCCCAGGCGGTGGCCGACAAGTGCGTCGACGCCGGAATCCGCGGGCTCTTGAACTTCGCTCCCATTCACCTCCGCGTGCCGAAGGCCTGCTACGTCTCCGATGTGGACCTGACGATGTCGCTGGAAAAGGTCGCTTTCTTTGCGAGGCACATGGTTGAAGTCAACAACGCAGAAGGAGAGGAAGATGATACCTGACATCGCTCCTGTTCTAGAGAAGTATAAGGAGGCTGGGCGCGACCAGCTCATCCCGCTGCTTCAGGAGGTTCAGGACCGCTGCGGCTACATCTCGAGGGAAGCCGTCGTGCTGATCGGCGGGCAGCTCCGGCTGCCGCCGAGCAAGGTCTACGGCGTGGCCACGTTCTACAACCAGTTCCGGTTCCATCCGAAGGGCAAGTACCACTTCATGGTCTGCCGGGGCACGGCCTGCCACGTGAAGGGATCGCTGAAGGTCTTGGAGACGGTGATGAAGCACCTGAAGCTGAAGGCCGGCGAGACCTCGCGCGACCGGCTGTTCAGCTTCGAGATCGTCGTGTGCATGGGGGCCTGCGGCCTGGCCCCCGTCGTGAACTTGAACGGCGAGTTCCATGCGAAGGCTACGCCGCAGCGCGTTCGGAAGATCATCCAGGAATGCCGCGAAAAGGAAGGCCTCACATGAAGGTTGAAGTTGCCAAGTCCTCGTTGACCGCGAGATGTTGGGAAGAGCCGGCATTGCCGTCGCACGACCTCCTGAGCCAGCTCAAGGCCGGCCCGTTCCCGGCGGCGTGCGCGGCGGGCGAGAAGGAGCTGGCGGAGCTCCTGGCCGCGCTGCGTCGGCAGACGCTGAAGCGGCCGGTCGTCTTCGTCGGAGCGGGCACGTGCGGCCTGGGCGCCGGCGCGGGCAAGACGCTTGCCGCCGTCCGCGACTGGCTCGAGAGCAGGAAGGCGGACGTGGACGTTGTCGAGGTCGGCTGCATCGGGCTGTGTTCCGAGGAGCCGATCATGGACATCCGGCTGCCGGACAAGGCTCGCGTAAGCTTCGGCGCCGTTTCAGCCGACAAGGTCCCGGCCTTGCTCGACGCCGTACTGTCCGCGCGGTCCGTTCCGATGGACGCGGTGCTGGGCCAGTTCCGGGACGCCGGGGCCAAGCCCTGGGAAAATATCCCGTACCTGGATGAGCATCCGTTCCTGGCCCGTCAGCGCCGCGTGGTTCTCGCGGCGAGCGGGATCATCGATCCGGGCGACATCAACGAATACGCCGCCCGCGGGGGCTATTCCGCTGCGGCGCATGTGTTCAAGACCATGACGCGCGCGGAGGTCTGCGCCCTGGTCGAAGCGAGCGGGCTGCGCGGCCGGGGCGGCGGGGGATTCCCCACCGGCAAGAAATGGAAGTTTGCCCTGGCCACGGCTGCCGAGCAGAAGTACCTCATCTGCAACGCCGA
>CAYXNI010000405.1:0-2824 GCA_964466285.1 uncultured Planctomycetota bacterium
GAGCACGACGCGGAGAAGAAGCGCGAATACATAACCTCCTATATACCGCACATCTCGAACGCGCTGCGGAACATCCTCAAGCTCGACGACCGCGAGGAGAAGAAGATCACCACGCTGCTCACGGACGTGCTGGAGAAGAGCAGGAAGGCGTGAGGAAGCAGCGACCGGGCACTGGCCAGTGGTCATTGGTCACTGACCACTGGTTACTGAGTTCACCCGGCCCAGTTCCTGGTCACGCGAATCATGGTCTCGTAGTTGGCCATGGTGCGGGCGGTGATGGTGCGGCCATAGGGGCAGGCGGAGGGCTGGAGCACGAAGCCGCGCCCCGCGCCCGCGGTGCCCTCGCGGAGGGCCTTCTCGACCTTCTTCTCGAACTCGGCGGGCTCCAGGTTCTCGATGTCCGACGCCTCGATGTTCCCCATCAGCACCGTGTTCTTCCCAAGCTCCCGCTTGATCTCCCACAACTCCATGTCGCCCTGGGGCGGCGGCTCGAGCGGATCGAGCCCGTCGGGGTTCATTCGCTTCAGGCTGGGCATCAGGCCGCGCAGCCGCCCGTGCGAGTGGATGCGCGCATAACCGCCGTGCTTCTGGATCATCTTCACTATCTGCCCCGTGTACCGCTCGCAATACTCCTCGTACAGCCGGGGCGGCAGGTAGGGCGCGCTGGCGTATTCAGAGCCGCAGATGCGCCACAGGCGCCCGGGGAATGCCTTCGCGGTCTGCTCGCACCGCGGAAGGATGTCCCGTGCGAACCGCTCCAGCAGCCGGTGGAAGAGACTCCACTCGGTGAAGGCGATAGTGGTGTAGTCGGCGAGCGAGAACTGACTCGCGGCGGAGCAGATCGGGTCACCCATTTCGACGCTCACAATGCCGTTGTCCCCGAGTTCTCTCTCGGCTGCGGCCATGCCGCTGACATCCACTTCGCCGATCGTCGGTTCGGGGAGCTGAAGATAGGCTTCCACGTCTTCAACGCTCTTGAGCAGGTGCTCGGTCGTCCAGACCGTATTTGTGCCGATGTCCTTCCGGTGGCGTGAAGTCAGCGTCCGTCCGGCCGCCGCGATGGTGGTCCTGGTTAACCGCGACGGGCCTTCGCGCCAGGACTCGTGATTGACGAGCTCGTCAAGGCCGTTGTCGGCGTCGCCTTTCCAGCCGGGCCCGACCATGCGGATGAGGTCGGTTTCATCTTCGGCCAGGCCGACAAGCGGGCGCCAGGACGGATCGTTCCACACGCAGAACTCGTCGTCCGGGTTGGGCGCCATCTGCCAGCCGCCGATCTCGTAGAACGAGACGGCGGGCCGGTCAACAGGCTTGCCTTGGAAGGTGGCCGTCAGCCGTTCGCGTCGGGTCATCATGTTGAAAGGCCTCGTCTCGGGTATCGCGTACGCCGGGGAACATAGCGGGATTGGCGTCGTAAGGCAAGGCCCAATCTGGCAGTGGTGAGTGGAGAGCGGGAGGACAAAGTCTGTGTGTGAAGCCTAAGGCTCCGGATTCAGAGCATTGGATGTGAAGTCCATAGTTCATCGCCCATCGTCCACAGTCCCTGGTCAGGACGAGCTCTTGCCGATGTTGGCGAGGTTCTTGACGAGGGCCATGGTCTGGCTTTGGGCCTTGATGATGGCTCCCTGAACGGACTGCATCTCCCCTTCGAGGGCGTCGCACTTCCGGTTCACGAGCGAGCGGATATGTTCGATCTGTGTGCGCAGCTTTCTCGTGATGGAATAGGCGGCGGCGCGCTCCTCAGCGATGGGCCCGGTCACCGGGTCGAAGAGCGCATATGCTTCGTCGGCCACGCGCTTGGCGAGAAGAGTGAGCGGGCGGAGCGCGGGGTACCCGCGCTTGGGGTCCTTCTGCAGGCAGTCCATCGCGGTGCCCCACTGGAAGTTTACCTGGCGGGACGGATCGCGGGCGACGCCGACCCAGGCCACATCCTTCCAGGAGCGGAGGCTGACGTGTTCGTCGATGGCCTCGACCATCGCCTTTCGGATAAAGGGTCCCACGGGGCATTCGCCGGCCGTGGGGTCCGCGCCCGCATCGAACTCGACGAGGTCGAAGACGCGGCCGATCGATTCAACGAAATCGCGGATCATGGAGCAGATGGTATGGACCGAGGCAGGAGCCCGGCGCACGGCGCTGTCACTGTCGATGCCCAGGCCCGAGGAAGAAAGGGCCTGCGCGGCCCGATAGAGTGTGATCAGGGCGTTGCACAGTTCGTCGCATTCCGCGAGCCGCCGCCGCATTTGAGACTCGTGAGTGCGAAGCGACACGAGCAGGCGAACTTCGGGCATCTCGGGGGGTGATCCAAGACGGCCGTCTTCTTCGGCTTGGGCAGGATTGGCTGTGTTTGACACGTGGCGGACCCGTTGACAGGCGTTGGTCAGTCTCAAGAGCCGCAAGCGCTGCGACACAAAGCAGGTATCGGCATCCGCAAGCGGAAGTTTAGACACAAAGACGGTCGCTCTTGAGGCCGTTGCCGGTCGGCTTGACAGCGTCGCCGGGGGCCGATAGAATCACGGTCAAACAGGTCGCGGAGAGCACGATTTTGACGCCGTCGGAACTCGCCCGGAGCTATGCGGTGATTGAGGAGAAAGTGGCGGCCGTTCTCCCGCCCGGCAGCCCGTGCGCCTCCGAAGCTTTTTGTGATGACAAGGACATACGCCGCTTCTTCCGCCGCCTGGGCATGGTCCCCCGCGGCGCGGCGAAGGGCGCGGCCAGCGAAACGCTCCTCGAGGTCATCGCCGCCATTTCGGAGCGGCACCGCGTCAGCGGCGATCGGGCCAGGGCGGTGCTCGCCGCTTATTGCCGGACTGACGGCGCGGCCGCGACC
>CAYXNI010000406.1:0-2815 GCA_964466285.1 uncultured Planctomycetota bacterium
CTTGAAGGAGAGTCTCCTGCCAGCCGGACAGTCCGGGAAGAACATCACGCCGTCATCGTAGCATTGCACGCACAACTGGTTGCTGAACTCCCACAACCCGATATCGCCCATGTAGCGAGGGTACCTGCCTGGCGGCGCCGGATTCGAGCCCGAGGGCGAATCTAGCATTGCCTTGTAATACCTTATCAGGTCTTCCACCTGAAATCCGCCGACCCGCAGCGCGGCGACAAACGAACCCTGGCCGCGCATATTGTCCTGGCCAAGCCCATCGCGGCCGGCGACCTTGATTCCCTGCACAATAGTGTTGTAGCCGGTTTCCCTAACCTTGGGCGCGGAACGTCGGTTGCAGGCGTAGCCCGGGTAAACGATCTGCGTCTGGATAACGTTGATGGAGAAGTCAAACGGGGTATCGGCGTCCGCTTTGTAGACTGCCACGCCATTCCATGCCGTGGTCGAGTACTCGTTCAAGTGATTCCAGATATCCCGCCATTTTTCCCTCCGGTCTGAATCAACGCACAGCACCTCGCTGTATTTCACGATGTCGGCAAACAGGATTCCGGCAAAGATGAGGTCCAGACAGGAATTGCGGTAGTTGTCCGTGTCGCTCTCATAGCTGGCGCCGCGCACGTGATACTTCCCGTCCGCCTCCTTCGTGAGCCAATCCTCGTAGAAGTCGGCACACTCTCTCATGAACGGATAGATTCTGTGCCGCAGGTATTCGACGTCCTCCGTGCTCCTGTAGTACCAGTTTCCGACCAGGGACGCGAACGAGGCGCAATACTTCTGGCCCCAGTACACGTCGGAGTACGTGCTGCCCCAGGGCCCCCAGTGGACGGGGAAGAAGACGCCCCGCTTCAAGCCAGCGTGTTTGATGGCCCGTCGCCGGCCTTCGGGGATCCAGTCGTACACGGTCTGAATCCACATCTTGGCGGTGCCCGCGCGATCCGAAGTGATCAGGGGCAGGTAATAGGAAGCCGCGCCAAGGTCGTTCATGCAATAACTGCTGTAGTTGTGCCTGGTATCCGACGCCTTCCAGGGGCCGTGCAGTCCGCTGTTGATTCGTCCTTCGCGGCACATCGAGCCCAGCCAGTACAGGCAGCGGAAGTAGTACCCGTCCATCGTGTCGTCGTAGGTCCTGACATACCCTTTCGACCACCACTGCGTCTTCCACCAGTCGAGATGGCTCGCCCTCAGATCGGCGACTCCCTGCGAGGTGAATCGTGCCGCTCGCGCCCTGGCCGCCGGAAGATGGCCGGTCGCATTCCTGCCTCCTTCAAGGCAGGTCACAACCTGCACGGTGCCGCCGGCCGGAAGCTCGAACGTGGCCCGCGCACGCGAACCGTCCGGTATCTCGCAGGTAACGCTGCCCGCCCCAATGATCCTCGCCGCATAGGCATTCCTGGATATCCAGCGTGCCCCCTTCCGGTTGTTCGTTTCGCGTGCCAAGTGCAGAATGTCGCCCTCAACGCCGACCGCGACCGGATAGGCCGCCACCCTGTCGAGCACGTCGGCGTTCAACTCGACCTGTACTTTGACCCGTCTG
Organism: uncultured Planctomycetota bacterium; assembly: GCA_964466285.1. Taxonomy (GTDB): domain Bacteria; phylum Planctomycetota; class PUPC01; order PUPC01; family PUPC01; genus CAYXNI01. Next base: position 1,544 of record CAYXNI010000406.1, read on the forward strand.
CCGCACGACAGTTCAACCACCATCGTGTCCTCCGTGGCTGCCACCCAGGAACGGATCCGCAGCCCGTATCCGGCGAACGGGAGTGAAGACCTGACCTCCGCATCCAGAATGTCCTCTTCCTGCCGGTAGGCGAGGGCCTGTCCGGCCAGCGGCAACGGCGCATCCTGCTTCGCTACGCCGATCCGCAGGCAACCGGAGGGGATTTCCCGCACCTGGCCGTCGCCGGTAGCGCCGCTGTGGTGATACTGGCCGTCGCTTTCGCCGTCGTCCGTCCAGAAATCCGCGGTCCGCATGTAGTACACCTGGGTGTCGTTATCGCCGCTGACGCACACGCTCATGTTCCCGTTGCCCATGACAGGTGCATAGACGGTGTCCGCTGTGGCCACGTGCGGGGAAGCGGTCCATACGCGGTTGTATGCCGGAACGAAACTCTTCAGAAACTCCCAGTTCAATTCCATGGTCTTCCCCTCCTGCGCCGCCAGGCGCGACATCTGCGCGTGTACGTCGTCAAGGCAACGGGACAGTAAAAGGCCTTTCCGCATAGACACTCCGCTCCTGGTTCAGGCCAACGGTCAAGCTACTCGTTCCGCTGCCCCCCGTCAAGGTAGCAGATTCGTGCTTCTCACATGCGATGAATCATTACACGCACACCGAGCTCGAGGACCGGCGGAACGCGCTGAACAGCGTGCCCACGATCACCCCGGCCGGCGAACCAGCGAAAGCTGAAGCAGTCTGAGGACGGGGAGACTGGGCGCTAGAAATGCCTCCAGAGCACTCAGGATGCGCCACTGATGATCGTGGGACGCCGCCGATCAGGTATCTCCTATTGGGCGACGGGACGCGGAGGTCCTGTGTTTCGCGCAATTGCAAAACACGGCCCAAGTCGTTACAAGATGTTACGTCAGATCTGACATTAAGGTCTTGTAGGAGCGCCGCCTTTCCTGTACAAGCTACGGAAAAGGAAAGAACGTGGATCGCTCCTGGCTGCCGGTTTCTGCACGGAGGAGAGAGAAGATAGTGTCCATGGCCGAACGCCAGCGACGCCAAGGCCAACCTGCTGAGGAACAGTGGTGATCCGGCGGCACACCTCGTGGAAGTGCGCGTCTATGAGGTGGGAAAGTGACGCCTGGCGCAGACGATCAAAGGCATGAGATAGGAAAGGAAGGTGCCGAATGACGAAGAAACATCAGAATGCGGCGAACGTGCTTCGTGGTGTCATGGCGGTCATGCTCGGTCTGGCGTCGGGGCTCTGCGTGAACACGGCGCAGGGAG
>CAYXNI010000407.1:0-2790 GCA_964466285.1 uncultured Planctomycetota bacterium
TCTAAGCCACTGAGCTACAGGCCCGCGTTGTCAAGTACGACCGTATTGCTCTGCGAACGCGCGGCTGTCAACCCCTGAGGACATCTCTTCCCCTGAGAACATCTGCTCGGACCTCGTGCACGAGCTTCATCAGGCGGCGGCCGAACTCGACGTAGACGTTGTAGGCGGCGTCAGGGTCGGCGGATTCCTTGGCCTCGTGGATGATGGAGGCGACGTGCGGCTCGATCGACACGACGCCGTCGTAGCCGGTGCCGAAGATCTCCGCGAGCTGTTCGCGAAGAAAGCTGTCACCCTCGCCTGGGTACGTGCCGTGTCCGCCCTTGCCGTCGGGCCCCATCTTCCAGTCCTTGACGTGGACGTAGGCGGCCCGGTGCTTGAGCGCTCTGAGGAAGGCGCGCGTGTCCTTGCCGTAGGCGAGCGGGTTGGCGGTATCATAGAGTGCGACGAGGGCGGGCGAGCGAAAGGTGTCGAGGAGCTCGATGGTCTCGGCGGGGCTCTCGGAGGCCCAGCCGGTGCAGTTCTCGTGAGCCAAGGCCACGCCGCCGTCCTCGGCCATTTTGAGGAGTTGGCTGATGCGGCGGAAGACCTCGGCCTTCCAGTGCTCGGGGGAAGCGTCGCCGCGTATCCAGGTCATGATGCGGATGAGCTTCGTTCCGGTCCGCTGCATTCGGGGGATGGCGCGGGACAGCTCGGCGCGGTCGATTTCGAAGTCGCCCGTGACCTTCCGCGCCCAGTTTCCGATCTGCGAGGCGAAGCACGAGACTCTGAGCCCGGCGTCGCTGACGAGGCCAAGGACGCGGTCGAACTCGGCGTCCGGGATGTCCGTGATGCATTTCCCGTCGATGTTCCGCAGCTCGATCAGGTGCCAGCCGAGCGCTTTGTGGGCGCGGATTTGCGTTTCGATCGGTCTGCCGGCTTCATCCGATATTCCTGAGAACTCCATCCCGCCTCCACCTGTGCGTAAGTTCAAAGTTGAAAGTTTAAGGTTTAGAGTTCAGAGTCCAGAGTCCACTGTCCATCGTTCACTGTCCATCGTCCACTGTCCATCTTCAACGAACCCGGTGCAGCTTGGTGAAGTTGGTCGCGCCTGCGACCGGGCCGGACCCGCCCACGATGACGATCACGTCGCCCGTCTTCAGGTTCCCTCGCTGTTTGAGCAGGTCGTCGGTGCTCTCAACCATTTCACTCACGTTCTCGGCCACGGGCAGGTACAGCCCGGTTACGCTCCAGACCAGAGCCATCCGCCGCCGAACGTGTTCATGCGGCGTAAGCGCGATGATTCGCCTGGGCGGACGATGCTGGGCGACGAGACGCGCCGTACGGCCGGAAATCGTGTGGACGACGATGGCGACAGCCCCGACGGCCTCGGCCGCGGTGCAGGCGGCCTCTGCGGCGGCGACGGTGAAGTCGCCCGGTTCCGGCGCCTGCCCGGCTGGCGCGAACTCGCGCCGGATACTCTCGGCCTCGAACGCGATGCGGTTCATCATCCGCACCGCCTCGACCGGGTACCGCCCGACCGCTGTCTCGCCGGAGAGCATCACGGCGTCGGTTCCATCGACGATGGCGTTCGCCACGTCCGACGCCTCGGCGCGCGTGGGCCGGGGATTCTCAATCATGCTCTGGAGCATCTCGGTCGCGGTGATGACCGGCTTGCTGGCAGCGACGCACCGTGCGATGAGGCGTTTCTGGATGGCGGGAACCTTCTCCTGCGGCAGCTCGACGCCCAGGTCGCCGCGGGCGACCATGACGGCGTCGGCGGCGTCGATGACCTCGTCCATGCGCACGACCGCCTCGGCGCGTTCGATCTTGGCGATGATGGGAATGTCTGCGCCGCGCGAACGAAGGAGGTTCCGCAGCACGCGCACGTCGTCCGGCGAGCGGACGAACGACAGGGCGATGTAATCTGCGCCCAGCTCAATGGCCGTCACGACATCGGCTTCGTCCTTTGGCGTGAGCGCCGGCGCGCTCACGGCCACTCCCGGCAGGTTGATGCCCTTGTTCGAGCCGATCTGGCCGCCGGTGACAACCCGGCATCGGACGGTGCGCCCGTCGGACTCCAGGGCGAGCAGTTCGATGAGGCCGTTGTCGATGAGGACGCGGCCGCCGGCCCTGAGGTCCCGGGCGAGCGGTTCGTAGGTCGTTGGGAGCACGCCGGGCGGCGTTTCTGCGGAGCCGCCGGCGAGGCGCACCTCGTCGCCGGGCCGCACGGTGACCGGCTGCGGGAGCGATCCGATCCGGATGCGCGGGCCCTGAAGATCAGCGATAATGGCGATCTCATTGTCGCCCGCCACCTTGCGGACGGCGGCAGCCATCGCGCAGTGTCCATCCGGGGTCCCGTGCGAGAAGTTGAGCCGAAACGCGTCGGCGCCGGCCTCGATAAGATGCCGAATAATCTCAGGCGAAGATGAGGCGGGCCCGAGCGTCGCCACGATCTTGGCCTTGGCCGAGTGCCCGTGCGGCGGGGCAGTGCTGTCGCTCACGTCATTCTCCGCGCTCAGGTCGGGGCGTGGGTGCGGGCCGCTCGACGACGACGGTGCTCGCGTCCTGGATTTTCCGGCCCATCACGACGTTCCGGACCCGTTCGTACTTGGGGTGGGAGGCCAGCACCTTGAGCCGGCGGGGCAGCATCTCATGGTGCACGCCGAGCACGCAGCCCGGGTCGGCCGTGAAATCGGTGGAGGCCGCGGCCTCGATAAGTTTGCGGGCGAGGGACCGCGTCAGCCGTACGCCGCCGGTCAGTTCGCGGCGCCTCGCGCGTGGAAGTGCCTCGGCGAGGGCGAAACACCGTGG
>CAYXNI010000408.1:0-2789 GCA_964466285.1 uncultured Planctomycetota bacterium
GCGAATCAATGGCCGAATCCTAGCGCTCGCCCAAGGCACTGTCAAGCTATCAGCACTTGTGCCGGGTTCATGAACGTTCGCTCGGGGCTCTTGACGCCGGAAGCGATTCACAGTACCTTTCCTTCGTGGCAAGTGAGTCGACAAGGCTTCCGCTCGATTCGATCGTCTGCGGCGACGCGCTGGAAACACTCCAGGCGCTGCCGGAGAACTCCGTCCACCTGATGATCACGTCGCCGCCGTACAACCTCGACAAGCCATACGCGAACCACGACGACGATCTCGAATACGGCGAATACCTGAACTGGATGGGCGAGGTGTGGACGGCAGCCAAGCGGGTACTCGTCAAGGGCGGCCGGCTCTGCATCAACATCGGCGAGAACAAACGGCAGAATATAAGCGAGCCGACGTACAGCGCGTTTATCCGGCAGTTGGTCGAGCTCAAGATGCTCTATCGCGGCACCGTCATCTGGAACAAGAACAGCGCGGCGAAGCACTGCGCGTGGGGGAGCTGGAAGAGTTGCTCGAATCCGCACATCGTTCCGCGCCACGAATACATCATCGTGTTCTCGAAGGATCAGTGGAAGCTGGAGGGCGAGCCGAAGGACTCCGACATCAGCGATGTGGAGTTCATGGACACGACGCGGAGCGTGTGGCAGTTCGGCACGGAGAGCAGGAAGCGGATCGGGCATCCCGCGCCGTTCCCGGAAAAGCTGCCGGAACGGCTGATCAAGTATTACTCCTACCGGGGGAACGTCGTGCTGGACATGTTCGCCGGGAGCGGAACGGTCGGGGTGGTGGCCGCTCGGCTGGGGCGGCACTTCGTCCTCATCGACAATTCCGCGAAGTACTGTGAGCTGGCCCAACGAAGGTTCGCGGGGAAGCGTAATCTCTGTGAGAAGCACGTGCCGCCGATTCTGATGCTTGCCGACCTGACGAGGACGGGCGCTCAGGGCTGAGAAGGGCGCTCGGGTGTTTCGGCGCACGCCAGCCAGTCCCAGAGCTTCGGTTGGCCGGGGAAGCAGTCGAAGCCGCTGACCTTCTCGTCCCAGGGGTATTGGACCTTCCGAAGGCGCACGTTGGTGAAGCCGGCGTTTCGGAGCCGGTGCCGCAGCTCGAACCCGTAGTAATGCTTCTGGCGTCCGCCGTCGTCGTCCGTGAAGAGGCCGAGGAGGAAATCATACTTGCGGCGCTCGCAGACCTTCATGGCGCGGCGGATCGCCGCGGCCTCCGAGCGCGAGGCGGCGCTCTCCCGCTCCAGAACCAGCATCGAGTAATAGATGATCGAGTCCATCGCGGGAAACACGCCCAGGAACCGGCCGCCGGGCTTCAGTGTGAGCCGGATCTGGCGGAGGATTCGGTTCACGGCCCGGACGCTGGGGACGAGGATCGAGTTCACCGCGACGGTAATGTCAAAGTGCATTCGGAACCGCGACAGGTCGGTCATGTCGGCCTCGGAGAAAGTGACGTTCGGGAAGGCCGCGGCACGGCGGGCCTGGCGCAGCATGCCGGACGAGAAATCGATCGCGACCACGCGCCCGAAGTTCTGAGACAGGAATGGCAGCAACGTGCCGACGCCGCAGCCGAGGTCGGCCACGGTCTTGTCGCGAATGCCGTCAATTGAGAGGAGTTGGCGAAAGAGTGGGTTGACCGTGCCGCTGTCGAACGGGCTCACGATGTGCGACAGATAATCTGTCGAGATTTCGTCCCAAGCCTTGGCATCCACGCTTGGCCCTCGCTTTCCCACACACATCTAATCGGCGCAAAGGGCCTGCATCTTTAATCTTTTCGCCGTCAACCTCCTCGCGGGCACTTGCACGCGGGCCGGTTTTGCGTGATAATCAGGCGATGCACGAGCTGAGCGTTGCCGAGAGCATCTGCCGAAGCGTTGCCGCCCGGGCGGGCGGTGCGCCGGTCGACGAACTGGTCGTGCAGGTCGGTGCTCTGTCGGGCGTCAACCGCGAGTCGCTGGAGTTCTGCCTGGGCGAGGCGGCGCGCCTGGCAGGCGTGAAGCTCGAGCGCTTCCGCGTCGAGCTTGTGCCGGCCCAGGCGAAGTGCGAGTGCGGGCATGTGTATGAGGCCGGCGATCTGATGGAGCCGTGCCCGAAGTGCGGCGGGTTCGCCCGGGCGCTGACCGGCGGCGAGGACATCGTAGTCAGCAAACTCGTGGTCGTGGAAGAGAATGCCCAGACGAACTAAGACGCTGGAGAGAATTGTTCTCGACAAGGGCGACAAGCTCGCGCGGAAGAACCGCGCGGCCATCGACGAGGCTGGGGTACTGGCGCTGAACCTGATAGGATCGCCCGGCTGCGGAAAGACGATGTTGCTGGAGAAGACGATTGCGGCCCTGCACAATCCTGGCGACGGCCAATCAGCGCTGAAGGTCGGTGTGATCGAGGGCGACATCCAGACGACGTTCGATCGGGACCGGATCCGGCGGGCCGGGGCGCCGGCGGTGCAGATCGAGACGCAGGGCGCCTGCCACCTTGACGCGGCGATGGTGGCCGGGGCGCTGGCCGAATTTCCGCTCGGCGAGATCGATATCCTCATGATCGAGAACGTGGGCAACCTGGTCTGCCCGGCGGGGCCGAAGCTGGGCGAGCATCTGAAGGTGGCCGTAGTGAGTGTGCCGGAAGGTGACGAGAAGCCTGCCAAGTACCCGGCGGTTTTCACGAAGGCGGATGCCGTGGTAATCACGAAGATCGATCTGCTGCCGCATCTGGAGTACGACCTGGGCCGGGCGATCGGTGACTGCCGGAAACTGAACAGCAGGATCAAGGTCTTCGCCCTTT
>CAYXNI010000409.1:0-2788 GCA_964466285.1 uncultured Planctomycetota bacterium
CGTCCATGGTCTCGACGTCCAGCCGGCGGCTCTCGCTTTCGAGGGTGGACATTGAGACGCTGAACGGCGCCGACTCGGGCTTCTCGGCGGTGGGCGGCTTCATCCAGACGACGTGGTTGCCGACGTTCCGCGCGACGACGCTCCCGCGGTAGATGCCCTGGCTCGGGTCGGCGAGGGTCAGCTTGACCTCTCGCGTCGCGCCGCCGGGAAGATCAAGCGTCGCGGTCAACGATTTCTCCTCCGACGGGCGGAGCATGTCGTCGAGCAGCCTCGCCTCGATCTCGACCTTCTGGCCGACCGTGTACTGGTTCTTGGCCACCGAAAGCGTGAGGCGCTTGGCGTTGCCGAGCATCTTGCTGGAGCCCATGAGTGCCAGCGCCTGGCGCCAGAAGCGATAGAAGTACTTGTCGCCCACGACGAACCGCCACCGCCAGGTCTCGTCGGTCGCCAGGAACAGGACCCGGCCGGCGCCGTAACGCTGCTCGACCAGCACGGGCATGGGGCCGTGGTCGCTCTTCTCCTCGGGATGTTCCGCCAGCATGTGCGCGCCCGGCTTGAGCTTGCCAGCCGGGAAGAACCAGAGCACCCCCGGGAGGTTCTCCCACAACTGGCGGTTCTGATGTGCGTCCTCGGCCAGCTTCATCGCCGGGTGGACCCAGCCCTCGTCCGTGACGCGGGGCTTGAACGCTCTCGATTCACCCGTTTCGCCGGCGAACCCGCTCGGCGGTTCGAGCGAGACCGGCAGGCACTTCCCGAGCGGCGTCTTCGCGAAGCCCTCCGTCAGCACGCCCGCCCCGGCCTCGAAAACCAGGCCGCCGCCGAAATCGCCGACGAACGAGCAGATGTTCTCGAGCTGTTCATCCGAGAACGCCTCCGGCGCCGCACCCAGCAGGACGATCACGTCGAAGCCGTCCACCAGTTCCTTCTTGTTCAGCGGCATCTGGTTGACCTGCGTCCCGCCTGCCATCACCCAGTCGCGGTCGGCCGACTGCAGCCACACGCTGACCTCGACCGACTGGTCGCGTGCGAGCGCCGTTTTCAGATACCGCCACTCCCACGTGGGCGCCCCCGAGACGAGCAGCACGCGCAGCTTGTCGTCCTTCACCGTGACCGTGTGCTCCGCGCTGTTGTTGAGGCTGGACAGCTCGTCCTCGCGGGGCGGCACCGAAATCACGTACTTGAACACGCCCTTTTTGTCCGGAGTGTGCGAGATCGTGTAATACTTGCGGCCCGCTTCAAGCGAGATGTTCTTCGTCTCCACGACCCGCCCGTCGACCCGAAGCTCGAGCGGGACGACCTTCCCCGTGTAGCCGGTCTGCTCGATGGTCACGTTGAACACGAGCGGATCGTTGAGGAACGCGACGGCGTTGGCCGAAACGCTCGCGACGGCGATGTCGTGCTGCTCGGCGGGGTCGCCCACCCCGACTGCGATTATGGGAAAGGGCGACTTCGCGTCGAGTGCATACCGGGTGGCCTCGGCCGGGGAGATGCCGCTGTTCGAGCACCAGTCGGAAAGGATCACCATCGCGGCGATCCGCTGGCCGCGCGACTCGGCGACCGCGTCGCGGATGCTCTCGCCGATCTGCGTAACCGGCCCGTCCGGCTCGATGACGAGCGGCTGCACGCCTTCGCCGGCCAATTCGCTCTTCGGCGGCTGAGCTGTCGGCGCGGGCGCGACCGTCGACGCGAACACAAACTGGCGCACCTTCGAGTCCTTGGCGATCCGGTCGATCAGGTTGAACCGCGGGTTCGTCAGCGCCCGGTTTGTGATCTCGGCGCGCGACATCGCACGCACCTTGTCGGCGATGTCAGCCGGCAGCGGCCGGGCCGGGTCCGGCTTCCCGGCCAGGCCCGTCGCATACGCCAGCCGGGCCAGCAGACCCGGGTCGCGGTACTTGTCCTCCAGCTTCATGCTGTCCGACTTGTCCGCCAGGACAAGCACGTATGCCTCCTTCAGTTCCGACCTTCCGACCAGGACCGCCGGGGCGAGCAGGATGAACACCAGGGCGGCAAGCGCCATCACGCGAAACGCGCCCAGCATCAGCTTGAACCGCCGCGAGGCCGTGCCCTTCTCCCGCTTGTACACCTGCCAGACGAGCACGACGAGCGCCAGGGAGCCGAGCACGATGATCGGCGGCGCCCAGTCGCTCTGCAACCGCAGCCGCCAGCTCTCGGCGGAATGGAACTCCGCCTGGTCCAGGTTGAACAGCTTGAGGAACAGTTCTCTCATTTCGTCCTACTCACCGGCCGAACCGTTGTGCGAGAATCAGCTCGACGCACGCGATCGCAAGCACCGCCAGCAGAAGCGAGCGGGTGAACTCGCGCCCGCTCCGGCTCTGCTGCACCGCCAGTTGCAGGTCCGCCACGTTCTTCACGTACTTGAAGTCCACGTTCTTGAACCGGGCCGTGATATCGTCCGGACTGCATCGCGCCAGGTCGCCCTCCTCGGGCGGCACGTTCACGACGAAGCAGTCGGCCCGGCTTTCCGCCATGTCCTTTCGCTGGAGTTCCAGCTCGTACGGCCCGGCGACATCCGTGTCTGCGAACTCGATGGCCGTGAAAGCCGCGCCCGCGTCCTCCGGCCTGACACCCTTCTCGGGCGCGACGAGGTACGGCCGCAGCTTCTTCTCGGCGCCCGCCCGGCCCGGCGACCGCACAGTCACGCTCTCCACCAGCTCCTCCGGTGCGAACGTCCGCCGGTACGGCTGGTGCACGAGCAGGTTCCGCCGGCCGGCGCCGCCCGAAGCCAGGTAGCCCAGGAGGTCCTGCATCACGACAACATATGTCC
>CAYXNI010000410.1:0-2782 GCA_964466285.1 uncultured Planctomycetota bacterium
GTCGTTGAGGCCGCCGACGTCGACTTCGAGCTCAGTTCCACCAAGCTGATTGTCGACAGGTTGGTCCTGAGCGGGCCGGCGCTCAGCACGCGGGCCGTCGGCTCGATCGAATACGTCGACCAGAAGCGCATCAGCCTCTACTTCTACCGCAAGGCCAAGGGCAGCCTGCTCCCCAACCTGCCCTTGATCGACCTTGTCGGCCAGGGGCTCAACTGGGTCGTCGACCGGATTCAGAACGAGGTCGTCGTCATGCACCTCGGCGGAACCGTGCAGCATCCGGTGGTGGAGCCGGTGGTCCTGAGGAACCTGAGCGATCAGTTCAAGCGGTATATCCTGCTGAACATGTGGGAGGAGGAATCGGCCAAGCCGGAAGAGAGGGAGTGACGCAAGACAACCGCGGCACCCACAGAATACCAGCATCACGCATGAAGCCCTTCATCAAACTCCTCGTCCTCGCCTTTCTGCTCGCGGTCATCCTCATCATCCCATTCGCGCTGTGGGGCAGCTGGTTCGGCCGCCTGCTCGACCCCGGCAGCGCCGCCAAGTGGTTCTCGCAGGTTCGCTCCGTCGCCTGGCTCATCGCCATCGGCCTCCTCGTCTCCGACCTCATCCTCCCCATCCCGGCCACTGGCGTCATGGCCGCGCTCGGCGCCGTCTACGGCCCAGCCATCGGTACGCTCATCGCCGTCGCAGGCTCCACCCTCTCCGCCCTTGTCGGCTACAGCCTCGCACGCTGGCCCGGCCGCAGAGCCGTCCGCCTCATCGCCAGCGACACCGACCTCCAGCGCTTCCGCGCTTTCTTCGACCGCTGGGGCGGCACGGCCATTATCGTCAGCCGCATTCTCCCCATCCTGCCCGAAGTCACCTCCGTCCTCGCCGGCCTTGCACCGATGACCTTCCGGCGGTTCCTTGCCGCCGTCCTCTTTGGCACCATCCCAACCTGCGCACTCTTCGCCTGCATCGGCGCCGCCTCCGCAAGCCAGCCCTGGTACGGCATCATCCTTGCCGTCCTCATCCCGCTCATCCTCTGGCCCGTCTTCCTTCGCCTCACACGCACCAGCCGTCCCCGCTGACCGCGCCATCCCCCTTGTCCAGTCCGCCCCCACCCCTCTCACCCCTCCCTTACTGTTACTCTTGCTCTTACTCTTGCTCTTACTCTTGCTCTTACTCTTGCTCTTACTCTTGCTCTCTCCCCCTCCCTCCGCCCTGCGCATGCCCCCAATGGCGAAAACCCACTACCACCGCCGCAGTTGAACTCCGCAAAACTTCATGTATCATCAACCCAACGACGTCGCACCCCAGACCGGTCTCTGCTGGTCCGGCCGCCGGTACACGCCGTTCGGATCTCGCTGCCTGCTACTTGGTCGTTTTTTGGCCATTGGGCTTGGCGCTTGGTCATTCCTTCGTAATTGAGGTTTCGTCATTTGGCACCCGTCATCCCACTCCGCATCGGCAACCTCCAGCTCGCCACCAACCTCGTCCTCGCCCCCATGGCCGGCTATTGCGAGCTCCCATTCCGGCTCGTCGCACGCGCCTGCGGCGGCATCGGCCTTGCCTTCACGCCGCTGCTCTCGCCGAAAGGCGTCATCTACGGAACCCAGCGCACTCGCGACCTCGCCGCCACCTGCCCCGAAGACCACCCGCTCGCCTTGCAGTTCTACGGCGGCGACCCCGCCGAACTCGCCCAAGCCGCCCGTTGGGCCGAAGACCGCGGCGCACAACTCATCGACATCAACATGGGCTGTTCCGTCCCCAAAGTCATCCGCAACAACGGCGGCAGCCGCCTCCTCTGCGACCCCGACGCCACACTCCGCCTCGTCGACCGCGTCGTCGCATCCGTCCGCCACACCCCGGTCACCGCCAAACTCCGCCTCGGCTGGGACGACGCCCACATCGTCGCACCCCAACTCGCCGCCCGCCTCGAACAGGCCGGCGTCGCCGCCATCACCATCCACGGCCGCACCGCCGCCATGAAATTCCGCGGCAAGTGCCGCCTCGACGGCATCGCCGCCGTCGTCGCCGCCGTCAACAACATCCCCGTCATCGGCAACGGCGACGTCCGCACACCCTACGACGCCGAACACATGATCCGCGAAACGCACTGCCACGGCGTAATGATTGGCCGTGGCGCACTCATGCACCCCTGGATCTTCCGCGACACCTGGAGCTATCTCACCACAGGCGCCATCCCGCCGCCGCCGGCCGTCGAGGAAAAATGCAACCTCATGCGCCGCCACTTTCGCACCAGCATCCAACTCCGCGGCGAGCGCTTCGCCGTCCTCGCCTTCCGCAAGTTCGGACCCTGGTACGGAAAATACTCGGCCCCCGGTCGCGTCCTCCGCGAACAGATGCCACGCATCCAATCCGCCGTCGACTTTGAAAACGTCCTTGCCCGCTACGCCGACGCCCACCTGTCGGGAGCCTCCCGGCCGGACGACAGGGCAGGGCACCACGCCGCCGGCGAGCCCCCGCACCTCTCCCCATGACTCCGGCAACCCCCCACACCGACCATCACGTGAATGCTCTTGACTTCGCCCTTCGCCACGACCCCGCGGCCGCGCCTCCCGCCCATTCCGTCAATACGCCTTCGCAAACGGCACCCGCATCCGCGACGGCTTCCCGCACACGATGCACTTGCCCGACTCCTCCCGCGCATCCACCGGGATGTTGCGGACCGTCGCCTTCGTTTCCTCCGCCGCCTTCTTCTCGCACTCCGCGCCCCCGCACCAGTGGCAGTACAAGAACCCGCCCGGCTCCTCCACCTTCTGCTTGAACTCCTCGT
>CAYXNI010000411.1:0-2754 GCA_964466285.1 uncultured Planctomycetota bacterium
GAGACACGTGGCAAGCCGTAGTGGCTCTCCTCCCCGGGCTCCAGCGGTGGCGATTCGAGGAATGCGGTCCGCTCATCCAGGATGCCGGTATCGCCTGTCACCGCGACGTACCGGCAGACAGCGTAGGGCAGCCACAGGTAATCGTCCGAGATGCGCGTACGTACGCCGCGGCCCGACGGCGGATGCCACCAGTGCTGGACATCTCCATTCTGGAACTGGCGGCTGGAGCACAAGACCAGGTGCTGTCGAGTGAGCCACGGACACTCGTACAGGAGCGCGAGAGAGTCCTGCAACTGGTCCCGGAAGCCGTAGGCGCCGCCCGATTGATAGAACCCACTACGCCCCCAGAGACGAGAGGCCAAGGTCTGGTACAACAGCCAATGATTGACCAGCAGGTTCACGGACGCATCGGGCGTCTCGACGTACACTCCGCCAAGATTGCGTTTCCAGAATTCCCAAACCTCTTCCAGCATGCGTCGGGCTCCGTCAACGCCGCCGTACTGTGCCAGCAAGGATCTCGCCTGCTGCTCGTTGTCGGCCGCGCCGAGCACGAAAACGACCTGCACCTGTTCTTCGGGCGGGATGTCAATATAGGCCTGGATCGCCGCACAGGGGTCGACGCCGCTGCCGACCCGGTTGGAGAACTCCTTCCGGGCCATGGCTGCGGGTGCAGCGGGCGAACCGTTGCGCCCCAGGAACTCGGTCCGGCGGCTCGTGATCGTTCGTTGGGGATGGCTGCAATGCAGAAAGGCGACGGTGCCGCTAAAGTCCACCAGGCCGTAGGCGTTCGACGCGAAAATGGCCCCGGTCTGCGGATCGAGCCGGGTCACCACATGCATGGCGTTGCGCTGGCGGCTCTCGCCCAGGACCCATTCAACATAGCCGGTCAGGCTCAGCCGACGGTGGCGGCTGCTCAGGTTCCGGATGCTAACGGCGATGAACTTCAGGGGGGCCTCCGGCGCCACGTACATGAAGACCTCTGTGAAGATGCCTTCTTCGCTGTGCTCGAAAGCCGTGTACCCCAGTCCATGTCGTGAAACATATGCGGTACGGCCTCGGGCCGGCCCGGGCATCGGCGACCAGAAAACGCCGCTCTCCTCGTCGCGGAGATAGAAGCATTCGCCGCTGACGTCGCTGACAGCGTCGTTGTACCAGGGCGTCAGCCGAAACTCGTGGGCGTTCTGGTACCACGTATAGGCCGCCCCGGACTCGCTAACGACCGAACCGAAGTGGGGATTGGCCATGACATTGACCCACGGCGCGGGCGTGACCACACCAGGTTCCAGCACGACGACATACTCGCGGCCGTCCGTCGTGAATCCGCCCCAGCCATTGAAGAACATCAGGTCGCGACGCGGCAGCTCGCCGGTCTCACTCGATGGTCGCTCGGGCTTTCGTGTCGGCTTGAGCGGCAGCGCCTCCCACTCGGGGAGCACCTGCCGATCCAACTGCTCAGACAGGGTGCCGGCCCGATCGCTCAGCACGATGCGGCTGACGGCCTGGAGCAGGAGCGCATCCTCTTCCGGTACCTGGGCCACATTCCGCACGAAGATGCCAGCAGGCTGATCAAGGGCCTTGGCCTCCGGTCCCACATTGATCAGGCCGATGACAGCGTCCAGGAGGCTGTGGCGGTAGCCGGCATACGCCTCCGACAAAATGACGAGGTCGACCTGCAAGCCCTTGTGCCGCCAGTACGCGTGCGCCTGGATCATCCCGCGCACCAGATCCATGGCCGCCAGATCCGAAACCCGCAGCAGGACGATGGGCAGGTCGCCGGAGATCCCATAGGCCCAGAGAGTGGATTGACCTTTTCGATTGCGGGCGATCAGACTGGCACGGGCACGCAACCGGGGGTTGGCGTAGGCAAGGAAACAGGCCATTCGCCCGAATAACTGGGCGTCGGCCTCCGTCGCCTGCAATTCGTGAAGCAGCATCTGACTGTGCATCGGCGCCAGTTCGAATACGCGGGTGGCCAGGTGCGGGTCGTAATACCGGTCCAGCAGTGAGAATGCCGCAGCCCGATCCGGCGCCACTCCCCAGACGGCATCGACAGTGACGGACTGCCCCGGCTCCAGGCGTATCGTGCGCCGGACGACCATCACGGGATCGAGAGTGGGGTCGCATGTGTCCGGGAAATCGCCGGCCAAGGAGGCTGGATTGGCTGTCGTTCGGCAGCGGCCCAAAAAGCGGGAGCGGTCGGTCTCGCAACTCACGCCCTCGGAAATGGGCTGGTAGTGCGCAATCATCCCATGGAAAAACAAGGGCCAGCTCTCCTGGGGCGACCGGGTTCGACGCGTGCAGACGACAGCGGCCTTGGCGGGCAGAGCTTCCACCTCGAGGAACAGGCCATTGAATGCCGGCTGTTCGGAGGCATTCAAGCCGTTGAGCATCGCCACCTCTGCGTAGGACGTGATCTCGAGATGGCGCTCCCCATTCGACAGGTTCGAGAGGACCAGGCGCCGCAGCTCGACGTCGTCCTCGGACGACACCGCCACTCGCATGTGCATTTGAATGTCTTCTCGCGTGGCGCGAAACTCGGCGACCCCCTGGGAGAATTGAGCTTCGTAACGGTCGAATTTGCAGCCGGTCGGCTGAGTCGTCGCGGACCAGAGTGTTCCGGCATCAAGATCGCGCACGTACAGGAAGGTGCCCCAATGGTCGCGGGTGGAGTCTTCCTGCCACCGCGTCAGGGCCAGGTCCTGCCAGCGGCTGGCCCCGCTCCCGGCCGCTGTGATCATGACGTGGTAGCGGCCA
>CAYXNI010000412.1:0-2748 GCA_964466285.1 uncultured Planctomycetota bacterium
CCGCCAAGCGGTTACGAGAAATCGACAATGCCGGCATCGATCCCGAGGTAATAGACCACGTCAATCGGGTCATCCGTGGCTTCGAGCAAATGGGGGCCATCGCTGAGACGCAGGGCAAGGAGTCTCTTTGGCGAGACGCCACGGCTGCTGTCGCATTTGTTACCAAGATAGCGATGAAGAGTCAAGGAGTCGGAGCTGTTGCTGATGGGGGCAGCCTCGCAATCGGAATCGGCGCTTCCGAAGAGGGAAGGAAGGCGACCAGCGAGGGGCAGGCCCGGACACTCGATATTGCCAACAGATTGATGGAGTCGGAGGAAAAGACGATCCGCTATGTGCGGAAGTCTTACGGGATCGAACTCAAGCCTTGGTGAGTCTGGTCACCAATCTCGCAAATCCAAACGGCGCACCTGGCTAACGGATCATTACGGCGTTTCAAGACATCAACTCTCACAAGGGTCCCCGGCAGGTGAGCTCCATCGTTCCGCGGCTCCAACACCGTCGAATGTCTACTGGCGTAACAATCTTGCCTTCCCAGCGAAAATCCCTTGCCTGCCTTTGATCCTCGTGTGAAAAGCGCTTCTGAGAAATGAAGCCGGGCGACGGCTTGGGCTGATCCGCCTTCGCCTTTCCAGAGCGAGGCTACGGCGGACAAATCACCTGAGCTGACCTGCCAGCCGAAGCCTGTGGCGAAGGCTGGTGCCGATGAGATTGGGGCCACGCGGAGCCGCGTACTCGCGTGGCCTTTTTTCATGGCCTGCCCGGAGCAACGTCGAGGGGCGGTGCCCGGCTGGATCACCACGCCGCCTGTCCAGGCCGGGGACAGTGCTTGTGGGCGAGCCTGGCCATCACGGGCACGAGGCACCCGCAGTGACGGCAGGTGGTGCCGTACTGGAGGCCGGAGCAGGCGCGGCAAGCGGAGAGCCTGGCGTCATACGTTGGATCATCCGCCAGTTCTGCGGGGTGGTCACGAAGGTAGTCGCTGAGGATTTTCTCGATCTGTTCGCCGGACAGGCGGACGGATGCGGTGCAGCCCTTGCACCTGTTGTCGCTCACCGGCCGCCTCCGGGTGTTGTGGGCAGCGGCTCCTTGAAGTCGCCCGCGATGACGATGCGGCGCCCGCCGGCGCCGCAGAGGACGAACGCGCGATCCAGCGTGCGCCCGGCGAAGAGGGTCTTCAGCCGGCCGAAGTGACTTTCCCGGGCCGCGAGGAGAGCGGGGTCGTTGAGGATCTGGCGGGTCTCGTCTTTCATCCGTCTGCAAACAACCCGGTCAAGGACGAAGGGGATCAGGGATCAGGCGCCGCCGAGGACGGATGACAGAGGTGTTCGCCTGTGCGCACAGGCGAACACCTGCTCCAGAGGCGTCACTGCTGCGGCTGGCTTTCGTCATCCGTCCTTCGCACACCGCACAAGGCCTTTGGCATCAAGTCAACTCGAGCACGACGACGGACTTCGCCGGCAGCTTGACGGCGAGTTTGTCGCCGTCGAGCTTGGCCTTCTTGAACGCCACGGGCGTTACGGCCTTCGGTTCGTCGAACGTGTTGTGCGCCGTGATGGCGTCGGCGGTGAGGACGCGCCCGGCCACGGTCGAGACGGCCGCGCCCCGGATCACACTGGTCACGTCGGCGGCCTTGTTCGGATCGAGGTTCGTCATCGTGATGTGAATCTTGCCGTCCTTGTCCTTCGAGGCGGAGGCGCTGACCGCGGGGATGGCGCCTTCCTTCTCGAACTCGTACTTGTCGGTCTCAATGTCCATCGGCAGGAGCGTGGCGTCCTGGTGGACTTTGTACATCTCGAAGACGTGGTAGGTCGGCGTGAGGATCATCTTCTCGCCCTCGGTCAGGATGACGGCCTGGAGGACGTTGATGGTCTGGGCGATGTTGCAGAGGCGGACTCGGCCGCAGTGCCTGTTGAAGATGTCGAACGTGACGGAGGCGACGAGCGCGTCGCGCAGGCTGTTCTGCTGGTAGAGGAAGCCGGGGTTGGTGCCGGGCTCGACGGTGTGCCAGGCGCCCCATTCGTCGACGGCGAGTGCGACGCCCTTGCCCGGGTCGTACTTGTCCATAATGGTCGCGGTCTTTGTGACGTGCTCGTCCATGGCGAGGGCTTTCTTAAGCTGGACGAACCAGTCGACTTCCTCGAACTGTGTTGCGGACGAGCTGTTCTTGCCGGAGCCGCAGTAGTAGTGGAGGGCGAGCGCGGACATGCGGCCGCCGACCTGGCGCATGAGGACGTCGGCCCACTCGTCGAAGCCGGCGTAGGGGCCGCAGGCGACCTTGTAAAGGGTCCTGTCGGGGTAGTTGCGGCAGTAGCAGGAATAGCGGAGGTAGTTGTCGGCGTAGTGTTCGGGGCGCATCTGGCCGCCGCAGCCCCAGTTCTCGTTGCCGACGCCCCAGAACTTGACGCTCCACGGCTTCTCGCGTCCGTTCTTGCGGCGCCGGTCGGCCATCGGGCTCTGGCCGTCGAAGTTGACGTATTCGACCCACTGGCTCATCTCGCGGACGGTGCCCGAGCCGACGTTGCCGCAGATGTAGGGCTCGCATTCGAGCTGCTCGCAGAGGTCGAGGAACTCGTGGGTGCCGAAGTAGTTGTTCTCGGTCACGCCGCCCCAGTGGGTGTTGATCATGCAGGGGCGGTCTTTCTTTGGCCCGATGCCGTCCATCCAGTGGTATTCGTCGGCGAAACAGCCGCCCGGCCAGCGGAGGTTGGGGATCTTGATGGCCTTGAGTGCCCCGACGATGTCGCTGCG
>CAYXNI010000413.1:0-2748 GCA_964466285.1 uncultured Planctomycetota bacterium
GGGCGATCGAGGCGGTTGAGCCAGGCCGTGCGGGGCGGCGCGCCGTGCTGGTGCTCACCGCAGGCTGCGTGGGCGCGGCCGGGTCCCTCGCCGCATTGTCGGGCGGATACAACCTTATTGCGCCCGCGGCGGGGTTCTTCGGGGCGGGTGCGGCTCTGCTTGTGGCGGGGCTGGGCACTTGCTATCTTCTGCTGAGTTCGCAGTTCAGCCGACGCGGCCCGGTCAGTTCGCTGTTCGGCCTGGCGTTGCGGTCGGCGGGCGCACATCGTGGCCGCAGCATGCTGGCGGTCGGGCTGCTGGCGAGCGCGGCGTTTGTGCTTGTGACGGTCGGCGCGAACGGGCGGGGTTTCGCCCGGGTGAACGCGCAGGATCGCAAGTCGGGCACGGGCGGCTTTTCGCTGCGCGCCGAGTCGTCCCTGCCTGTTCATTACGATTTCGGAAGCGCATCCGGGCGGGCTCAACTCGGGTTTCCGGCGTCGGACGAGCCGCTGTTCAAGGAGGTGAAGGTGGTCTCCTTGCTGCTCGCCTCCGGGGAAGACGCGAGTTGTCTGAACCTGGCCGGGGCGACAAGCCCGCGCGTGCTGGGGGTCGGCGCTTCAATGGCCGGACGCGACGCGTTCACGGTCGAGACAGGCCGCTCGGGGCCGGCCGCAAGCCCGTGGCAACTTCTGACTCGGCCGCAAGCAGAACGCGGCGAGGCCGACGCCGCCGCGTTCGCGGACGCGGAAACCGCGATGTGGCGGCTTCACAAGGGGCTGGGCGACACGATGACCGTCCCCGACGGCTCAGGGAGGCCGGTGACGCTGCGTTTTGTGGGGCTGCTTTCGACGAGCATTCTGGCGGGCGAGCTGCTGGTATCGGAGGACGATTTCAGACGGATGTACCCGACCGAGACGTCGCCGCGTTATTTCCTGATCGAGACGCCGCCGGACATGGAACAGCAGGTAGCGGAGGCGCTGCGACGGAACCTGGGCGAGACGGGCCTTGACGTCCGATCCACGCGAGAGATCCTGGACAGTCTGGTCGCGGTGCAGAACACGTACCTGATGACATTCCTGGCGCTGGGCGGGCTGGGCGCGGTTCTTGGCAGCGTGGGGCTCGTGGTCGTCCTGCTCCGGAACGCGCTGGAGCGGCGGGGCGAGTTCGCGCTGATGCTGGCGACGGGATTCAGGCGGCCGTACCTCGCCGGGTTGCTGGTGGTGGAGAACGCGATGCTGCTGCTTAGTGGCCTCGTGTGCGGGGCGGCCGCGGCTCTCGCCGCCGCGGCGCCGCAGCTCTCGTCGGTCGATTCGCACGTGAACTGGATTGCTCTTGCCGCTCTGCTGTTTGCTATAATGGCGTGCGGGCTGATCGCGTGCGGGCTTGCCGCCGCAGGCGCTGTCCGCAAGAGCCTGGTCGAAGCCCTTCGAGCAGAGTAACCCGGCCGAGTCAGTGAGAGGCATGCGATGCAGGTTTCCGTCATGGTTCTGGCGGCGGTGCTCCTGGCCGGCGAAACGGGTGCGGACCCGACCGGCGCGGACTGGCCATCGTTCCGAGGCGGCCCCGAGATGACCGGCGTCGCCGGCTCCCAACTCCCCGCCAAGCTCGAGCTGCTGTGGACGTATGAGGCCGGCTCGGCGGTGGAATCGACGGCGGCAATCGCGGGAGACCGGGTGTTTTTCGGCACGTACAAGGGCGAAGTGCTCTGCGTGGGCCTGGACGACGGAACGCTGAAGTGGAAGTTCGCGGCGGGCGATTCGGTAACCGCGTCGCCGTGCGTGGCGGACGGCGCCGTGTGTGTCGGCGACGAGAGCGGCACGTTCTATGCCATCGACGCGGCGACCGGCAAGCAGAAGTGGCAGTTCAAGACAGACGGCAAGATCGTCTCGTCCGCCACGGCAGCGTCCGGCGTCGTCGTTTTCGGATCATACGACACCCGTCTTTACTGCCTCGATGCGAAAACCGGTGCGAAGAGGTGGGTCTTTGAGACGGGCAACTACGTCCACGCCTCACCATGCGTCGCCGGCGGCCTCGTCATCATCGCCGGGTGCGACGGCCAGGTCCGCATGATCGACCTCGCCTCCGGGAAGCACGTGGCGGCCGCCGCGCCCCCAGCCGCGAAGAAGACCGGCGACGCGGACGCGGAAGACGGGTATTTCTTCGCGGCGTGTCCCGCATATGCCGATGGCCACGTGTTCGTCGGCGACATGGCCGGCCGCTACATCAGCGTCCGCTGCAAGGACGGCCACTTCGACTTGCTTCTTGAGGATCCGGAGCGGCGCGCCTGCTACGCGGGGGCAGCCGTTTCGGGCGACTCCGTCGTCTTCGGCTCGCGCGGCCGCAGAGTGTTCTCCATCGGCCGGAAGACCGGCAAGACCGTCTGGAGCTTCCCGACGAAGGGGGCGGTCGACTCCTCTCCCGTGATTGTCAACGACCGCGTCTTCGTCGGCTCGCTCGACGGGAACCTGTACGGGTTGGGCCTCAAGGACGGCAAGCTCCTCTGGACGTTCCGTGCGGGCGCCCAGATCACCGCGTCCGCCGCGGTGGCGCGCGGCCGCCTCGTCATCGGGACGAAAGACGGAGCCGTCTACTGTTTCGGGGAGAAGAAGCCGTGATCTTCCAGGGCGTCCGCGGCGCGTCGCGCGCCCCGCTTGGCCCGCTTGCCGCCGGCGCCTTTTTCCTTGCGTTCCCGTTCTGTTAACGGCGTCCCCGGTCGCGCTCACTTCAAGTCAAAGCAGGCGAGCTCCTTGGTGTTTCTCACGATGAGCT
>CAYXNI010000414.1:0-2737 GCA_964466285.1 uncultured Planctomycetota bacterium
GTGCCGCTCTGGTTGAAATCGGCCAGAAGGTCGCTCTCGATATCTCTGCGGTCACCGAGCAGCAGGGCCTTGAGGAGCGTGGGCGCGTCCTTCGAAAAACACGACAGCGCCTCAGCCGGCCTGTCGACCCGGTCCCGCAGCACGGACTTGATTCCGTAGAATGCGCGCAGAAGCGAAGGCGGGCCGTGCCTGGCCAGTGCGACGGCGTCCGGCCCGGCGACGGACATGCGGGCGACCAGGCCGGTCGAGATCGCGTACCGGTGAGTGGCCGGGTCCAGCGGGGCGAGCCACCCGAACGCGCTGATCATGTCGCCGTGGCGCAGATCGATCGCAGGTCCTTTCGGGCTCCGCTGGATCAGGACCCGTACCGAACCTGACGCCTGCCAGACGCGGCCGTTGGAGCGCACCTCGCTCGCCTCGACCCGCAGGATGGACACCGGCCGCGGTCCGAGGTCATCGACCTGGATCAGGGGGGCAATCGTCGCGGTGGCGATCTCGCCTGTCACCGTTCCGCTCAACGTGCACAGCGTGGGTGCATGGCCGACGAGGCGGGAGACCGAGCGCTCAGCGTTGGCTCGCACTGCGGCGAGGTGATGGGCCTCCGTCCCTGCTCCGGCGCTGGCGACGGCGACCAGCACGAGGGCCGCCTGGATCGACGCTCGCAGGCGGCGATGGAGGGCGGCCCACACGGCGGCGCACAGCAAGCCCGGGGCCAGGGCCGGCCACAACTGCAGTTGCAGATAACGCGCGGCGACGATGCCTGCGGCGAACGCGGCCGCCGCCCACAGGAGCGGGCGGTGCCTGGGAACGCAAGGCGCGCGCTCATCCGGCGCGGATTGATCCGCGGCCGCATTTGCGCTCGAAGCGGTTTCACCCGCCGTTTCGCCCACGTCTCGGCTCCCGATTGAACGCCGAGATGTTAGCGCCTGCTCGTCCGGCATTCAAGCTGAGCACTCACCACAAGCGTCACAAGGCGTCTTCACATGGGGCGGCGGATTGAGTATGATTGCGGCGGAAAGACCACGACCAACGGAGTCACACGTGTCGAAGCAGTCGAAGGGGCCTATCCGGGTCGGGATCGTCGGGCTGGGGCGAGCGGGGTGGGGCATGCATCGGGCGGAGCTTGCGGGAAAGGAGGAGAAGTTCCGGGTCGTGGCCGCGTGCGACCGGATCGAGGACCGGCTCAGCAGTGCGGCCGCGGAGTGGGGGTGCAGGACGTATTCGGGCATCGAGCAGCTTATCGCCGATGCGGACGTTGAGCTTGTGGATCTCGCCCACCGGTCGTGCGACCATTACGGGGACGCGCTGAAGGCGCTGCGGGCGGGCAAGATGGTGCTTGTCGAGAAGCCGATGTCGCTGACTTACACGCAGGCGCGGCGGCTTCAGCGGGCGTCGGAGAAGGGACCAGGCCGGCTGTTCGTGCGGCATAACCGGCGCTTCGATCCCGATTTCCTGCACGTCCGGGAGATCATCGAGTCCGGGTTGCTTGGCGATGTGTACGCCGTCAAGCTCTCGCGGCTGCACTACTCGCGGCGGGACGACTGGCAGACCATCCTGCGGTTCGGCGGTGGGCAGCTCCTGAACTGGGGGCCGCATGTCATCGACCACGCCCTACAGCTCCTGGGGTCACCGGTCAAGACGCAGTGGAGCGAGCTGAAACGCGTTGCGGCGGCGGGAGACGCGGAGGACTACGTGCGCATCATGCTCACGGGGCAGACGGGGCGGGTGGTCGAGATCGAGATCAACGGCGGCTCGGCGCTCGGCGGGCCGGTTTACCTTGTGTGCGGCACGCGGGGGGCGCTGTCGTGCGACTGCCAGAACATCAGGATTCGGCATCTTGATCCCGGCAGGAAACTTGCTCCCCGCAAGGCGGATCCCCGGACGCCTGAGGGCGGCTACGGCTCGCCCGACGAACTCCTCTGGGTCGAGCAGGCCATCCCTGTCGCGCCGAAAAAGAGGACGGACATCTGGGACGAGCTGTACGCCGCGATCCGCAAGGGGCGCAGGTTCCCGGTCCGGCTGGAGCAGGCGGTCGAGGTGATGCGGGTCATCTCCGCCGCGAAGAAGGGCACGCGGTTCGAGGTCGGGGCGGAACGGCGATGATCAATGCGTGAGGGTGCGAGTTGAGGACGGGAAGAAGGAACGAGGAAGAAGGAAGAGAGCAAGAGTAAGAGCAAGAGCAAGAGTAAGAGGGAGAGCAGGGCGTTCTTGAAGCGTGCTGATCGTGCCATCATTCAGATAGGATGAGCCATGACCAACCTTGAGAATTTTCTTGCGACGGTGGAGCATCGGCGACCGGACCAAATCATCTACAGCGCAGGCTTTACGGAGGACCTGCACCGGCGGGTGGTCGAGCACATCGGGACGGAGGACATCGCGGGCTACTACGGCTTCGGCGGCGGGGCGGGCACGGGAATGCGGCCGAAGAAGAACGTGAAGAACCCGGACTACTCGAGGTACTGGGCGAACGAGAAACTGCCGCCGGGCACGACGATCGACGGGAACGGCGTGGCGATGGTGCCGAGCGGGTTCTATCACTTCTGGGGATACATCTCGCCGTTGCGGAACGCGGCGAGCCTCAAGGAGATCGAAGAGTATCCGATGTGCGACATGGGCGACTTCGACGATTCGCACATGGCGGCCGACGTGCAGAAGGCGCACGCGGAGGACAAGGCGATCAGCATGTGGATCGGGCACATGTACGAGACGGCGTGGCAGATTCGCGGCTACGAGCAGT
>CAYXNI010000415.1:0-2719 GCA_964466285.1 uncultured Planctomycetota bacterium
TATCTCGGCGTAGTACCGCTTGGCCGCCTCGTACACCCGCCCGCGCCCGGTCGGGTCGGCCAGCGCCGCGTCGTCGTCGACGTAGAGCTCGTTCGATGCGATGTGCGAGCCGAACAGATCACAACTGAACAGCAGCTTCTCTTCCGGAAGATACGTGACCATCGTCTCGGGCCAGTGCACCCAGGGCAGGTGAATGAACTCGAGCGTACGGTCGCCAAGCGAAACCTTCGCACCGTTGTCGACCGGCTGGAACCGCTCGGGGGCGATGTGAAGCTCGTCGATGAGCAGCGTCTTGCACTTCGCCGTGCACAGGACCTTGGCCGAGGGATACGCTTCCAGCACCCGGCGGACCATGCCGGCGTGATCCTGCTCCGCGTGATGGGCCACGACGTAATCGACCCGGTCAACGGCCTTCAGGAACTCGAACAGCGTCGACTCGAACGGCGGATCGACCGTGTCGATCAGGGCGACTTTCTCGCTGCCCCTCACGAGGTAGGCGTTGTAGCTGGTCCCGTCGGGCAGCGGGATCAGGGCGTCGAACAGCCGGCGGTCCCAGTCGATCGCGCCGACCCACGACACGCGTTCTGTGATCTTTCTCGGTTCCATGGCGTGCTCCTTTCGTCTCACACAGAGGCCTTGTCAGCCGGATCAAGGACCTTGCGCACGATGCTCCCCCGAATGCCTATTATGTGCACCTCGGTCGGGAGCTTCGGCAGCGCCTTGTCGCGCGCTTCGACGGCGGCGTTGGCCAGGGCGGCGCAGCAGGGCACCTCCATCCGCAGAATCGTCAGGCTGGCCGGCCTCGCCTCCGCGAAAATCTCCGCGAGCTTCTCGCGGTAGAACTCGATGTCGTCCAGTTTCGGGCAACCGACGAGGACGACGCGGCCGCCGAGATACCGGCGGTGAAAGTCCGGCAGCGCAAACGCGACGCAGTCGGCGCACACCAGCAGGTCGGCGCCCTTGAGGAACGGGGCCGTGGGCGGCACGAGCATCAACTGCACCGGCCAGTGCCCGAGGAGCGACGCCGCCGCCTCGCCGGACTCCTCGCCTGTCGCGGCCGCCTTCGCCCCGAACGCCCGCAACGCCGACCCCGGGCAAGCCTGCCGCGCCGGCGCCGCTTGAGCGAACGAGCGCGCCGCCGAGCCGGGGCACTCGTGCCGGTGTTCCGGCCGCCTGCGCGTGACGAGGTGTTCCTTGACCGCTTTCTCATCGAATTCGGGCGCGTCGCGCTCCTCGACGGTGATGGCGTCCTGCGGGCATTCTCCGAGGCAGGCGCCCAGCCCGTCGCAGTAGGTCTCGCTCACGAGGCGGGCCTTGCCGCCGACGAGCTCGATGGCCCCTTCCGCGCAGGCCGTGACGCACTGGCCGCAGCCGTTGCACTTTTCCTGATCGATGTTGACTATTTTCCGTTTCATTCTCTGCTCCGATACGCAGCGGTGAGGTCTTTGAGGCGCGATTGCGCCAGGTACTGACGGGTTTTCCTGTTCAGGCTTTTGAGCAGGTCGCCGAAGATGCAGTTCCGGCCGCCGCAGATGGCGGTGTCGAGCAGGCACTTGTCCGGCCTGAGCGGGCCCTCGATGGCCTCGTACACCTTCAGCAGCGTGGCGTCTTCCGCGCCCGGCGCCAGGACGAAACCGCCGCCCGGACCGCGCGTCGAGCGAACCATCCCCGCCTTGCCCAGCCGCTGGAGCACCTTCGAGAGGTGAGCGGCCGACACCCTGAGCACGGAGGCGATCTCGCGGTTCGACAGAAGATGCCCCGGACGCGCCGCCAGGAGCACCATCGCGTGAAGGCCCACCGCCGCCGCCTCCGACACCCTCAGGACGCTCGACATCACTTGCCTCCTTACTTCACGAATTCTAGTATCAGAATACCACAATGTCCCGGCATGTCAAGCGAAAATACCGGACTTTTCCGAGACTCCCTCCCGCAGCGGGAGCGCGGCGCCGGCCCCGCCGCCGGAAACCGGCATCCCCCAGCACGGCGGGAAATGTCAGGGCTCAAGTGCCAAAGCCAGACTCGCCCGCGCCTCTTCGGCTCTTGGCATTCGATCTCGGGCTTGAATTGGCATTTACATCCTGTCATTTGACGTTTCTTTGTTTCGTTCATACAGGATGGCGTTGCCCTTCTTGCCGGCCTGGCGGAGGGCGCCGGCGTGGCGCAGGCAATAGGCCATCCGCTGGGCAAGGGAACGCTGGATCGACAGGGCCGCGGCCAGGCCCGCGGTGGTGAACGGCTCGGCCAGCGTGCCGGGAACCAGCGCGGCGAGGTCCGCGAGGGTGTCGAAGGGCCGGCTCTCGACGACCTCAATCAGCCGCCGCTCGCTCGTGCCCCACCCCCGCCGGCGCCAGTTCCGCGCCGCCCCGCGCCGCCGCACTTCCTCCTCGCGGATGAGAAGCACCTCCAGGGAGAAATTGCGGTGCGCGGGGAGCGCCGCGATGCTCACGAGCTCGTGGAAGACGTCCTCGATACGGCCGCGGCGGGGCGACTTGCGCCGGCCCAGAACCCGGCCGTCCTTGCCGACCCGCACGATCCACTTCTCCACGGCGACGGGGTACACGAGCCGGACGCGGTGGTGCTCGAGCAGGGTCACCAGCTTCCGTCGAATCTTGCCGAACCCGCGCGTCTGGATCTCGACCAGGCAGTCGGGCCGGACAACGTCGGCCAGGAATCCGTCCACGTAGATCTCGGTGTGGTCGCCGGGCCGGACGCACCATTC
>CAYXNI010000416.1:0-2706 GCA_964466285.1 uncultured Planctomycetota bacterium
CCGAACGCGATTATAGGAAAGCCCGGGCCCGTAGTCAAATGCCCCCGAGTTCTGGAAGGGCTCGAGTTTTGGACCGCGAAGGCTATTCCGGCCCCGGCAGGACGATCCGCAGCGTGAAGACGTTCCCGTCGCCCACCAGACGCGGTTCACTTCAACGTGCGTATTTTAGCGATAACAGGATGAGAGCACCGTGAGAAGCGCACATTCCTGCGGCGGCCGCCGCGTCGCCCACGGACTGCCCCTGCAACGTCCGAGGCGGCGGGCTGCCTCGACCGGGGGCGGCCGGCCCTTCCCCGGAAAACGAAAGTGCGCTGCCGGAGAGTTCCGGCAGCGCACTTTCTGGAGTAGTTCACACTGGCCACCAGGCAGTGGCCTCTACTTCCTCTATTCGGCGGGCTTTTCGGCGGGCTCTTCGGCGGGTTTTTCAGCGGGCTTTTCGGCGGGCTTTTCCTCGGTCCCGGTCACCGTGCCGTTCTCGGCGATCGTCACCACGCTGACCTTGCTGTCCTTCGTGATGGCTACCGCGTACGAGACCGCGGGCGCGTCAAGCTTCATCAGCTTGCCGTCCTTAACGGCCGCAACGGTCTCGATCTTGTCGATCTGTCCGACCGTGCCGTCCTTCGCCGCTTCCTCGACTGCCTTGCCGACGGCCTCCGGCAGAGCGGTCTTTGCCACTTCCGTCTTCGTGTTCACGATCATGCCGTCCTCGGCGACCGTGACCGCCATTTTCGTGTCCTTCTGGGTGAGGCTCACCTCGTACAGCTTCACGCCCGCCTCATCGCGCATCGTCACCTGCCCCAACGTGGCGTCGGGGTACGCCTTCTTGACCGCCTCGGTGGCCGCCGCGGGAAGCGTCACCTGCTCCGCCGCATACGCCGGCCCCACCACAATCAGCGCCGCCACCAGAGCGACCGCGAACACCGTCCACAGTCCTGCCCTCATGGGACACTCCTTCTGTTGGTGCTTCGGTTAAGCGGGCTGGCCTACACGGCGCGACCGCCCCGCGCCCTGCACCACACAGGCACGGGTACCGACTTGCGGCAGTATACCATATTTATCCTGCCAATGATAGGAGAATTGTGAGAAACACAGAGCGGTCATTTCCGTTGAACCCGGCCACGCCGGGCGGTATAATCACCCGAAGGGCTTGAGGGAAGATGAGGGATGGACATCGCAACCTACGTGGACAAACTCACGGCCCGGGCGGCGGCCGCGTCACGCTCCCTTGCCAACGCTCCCACGGCGACGAAGAACAGGGCCCTCGACTTGATGGCCGACGCCGTCCTTGCCGAGGCGAGCGCGCTCAAGGAAGCGAACCGGAAGGACCTCAATGCCGCGAAAGACTTGTCTCCCGCGATGATCGACCGGCTGACCCTGACCGACAAGCGCATCGCGGACATGGCCGCCGGGCTCCGTGTCGTGCGCGGCCTGCCCGATCCCGTGGGCGAGGTTTTCGAGACCGTCGAACGCCCCACCGGGCTTGTGATCCAGCGGGTCCGCGTCCCCATCGGCGTCATCCTTATCATCTATGAGTCGCGGCCGAACGTGACCGCCGACGCCGCCGGTCTCTGCCTAAAATCGGGCAACGCCGTCATCCTGCGCGGCGGCAAGGAATCGCTCCAGTCAAACCTCGCCATCCGGAACGTTCTGGCCGGTGCGGCGCAAAGCGCCGGGCTCGACCCCAACGCCATCCAGCTCGTTGACACCCCCGACCGCGCCGCGCTCGACCTGCTCCTCTCCGCCGAGGGCCGCATCAACCTCGTCATTCCCCGCGGCGGCGAGGGCCTCATCCGCGCCGTCGTCGAAAAATCCCGCATCCCCGTCATCAAGCACTACAAGGGCGTGTGCCACGTGTACGTCGACGCTGACGCTGATCTGGACATGGCCGCCCAAATCGTGCTCAACGCCAAGTGCCAGCGGCCCGGCGTATGCAACGCGATGGAGACGCTGCTCGTCCACGTGAACGTCGCCGGCCAGTTCCTGCCCCTGATTGTCCCGATGCTGCGCGACGAAGCGGTCGACGTCCGAGGCGACGAGAAGTCCCGCACCATCTGGTTCACGGCGATGGGCCGCGAAAAAGGGCAGGACCCGTACTTCCGGCACCTCTACCGCGTCGGCTTCGACGGCAAGGGCTACATCTCGCTCACGCCTGACGACGGCGATCACAGCCCGCAGGTGTCGGCCTCAGGCAAGGTCATCGTCGACACGTACTCCACGTGCGAGAAGCCGCCCGTCGTGGTGCTCCGCGACGGCGAGGGCCGCGTGCTGATGCCCCTCGAGAAGGCGGACATCTCGAAGCTCCTGGCGACCGGGTGGAAGCCGCCGATGCCGATCGTCGTGAAGGCGCGCGACGGGAAGACGGATCTCTACGGGATGCTCTTCCGACCGACGAACTTCGACCCGTCCAAGAAGTACCCGATCATCAACAATGCGTATCCCGGACCGCAGTCCGGCAGCGTCGGCGCGCGCACCTTCGCGGCCGCGCGCGGCGACAAGCAGGCGCTGGCCGAGCTCGGGTTCGTGGTGGTGTCGATTGACGGGATGGGCACGCCGGGCCGGTCGAAGGCGTTCCACGACGCGTACTACGGCTCGATGGGGCGCGACAACACGATTCCCGACCAGGTGTCGGGCATGAAGGACCTCGCGCAGAAGTACCCGTGGATCGACATCGACCGCGCGGCGATCTGGGGGCACTCGGGCGGCGGC
>CAYXNI010000417.1:0-2701 GCA_964466285.1 uncultured Planctomycetota bacterium
GCCAGCGATGGCGTCGAAGCTCATTCGGTCGCCTCAATTATGGCAATCCTGTCGCCCACCTTGACGACGTCGTCTTCCTTGCAGAGGATTTCGACGATTGTCCCAGCGAGCGGCGATGGGACGTCGAAGACGGCCTTGTCGGTCGCCATCTCGACGAGCGGGGCTTCTTTGCCGACGGTGTCGCCCACGTCGACGTGCCAGAAGGAAACGGTGCATTCGTCGCCCGCGTCCTCGCCGAGCGAGGGCATGAGGATGTCCTGCTTCATCGGTTCGATCTCCTACTTGGTACAGGCCGAGGCGAACGCGGCCTCGGCGCGGTATGAACTTCGCACAAAGGGCCCGGAGGCGATCCAGCGGAGACCGCGCCGCAGGCCCTCCTGGCGGTAGAGCTCGAAGCGGTCAGGCTCGACGAACCGCCGGACCGGCAGATGGGCCTGCGATGGCCTGAGGTATTGGCCGATCGTGAGCATCTGGCATCCGGCGGCGGCCAGGTCGTCGAGCACGGCGTGGATTTCGTCATCGGTCTCGCCCAATCCGACCATGAGGCCGCTCTTGGGGACGGATGTGCGGGCCCCTGCGACGCGCTCGATGAGCGCGAGTGAGCGGAGGTAGTCGGCCTGCGGGCGAACGGTCGGATAGAGGCGCGGGACGGTTTCGACGTTGTGGTTGTAGACCGTGGGCCCGGAGGCGAGGACGGCATCAACGGCGGCGGGATCGCCGCGGAAGTCGGGAGTGAGGACTTCCGTGCGTGCGCTGGTCGCGTTCTTGATCGCGGCGACGGTTGCGGCAAAGTGCGCCGAGCCGCCGTCGGGAAGGTCGTCGCGGGTGACAGAGGTGACGACGACATAGTTGAGGTGCAATCGGCGTGCGGCTTCGGCGACGCGGCCGGGTTCGTCGGGGTCGACGGGCTGTGGCGTGCCGGCCTGCACGGCGCAGAAGCGGCAGTCGCGGGAGCACGTGTCTCCGAGGATCATGAAGGTGGCGGTGCCGCGGTCGAAGCATTCGCAGAGGTTCGGGCAGTGTGCGCCGCTGCAGACCGTGTTGAGGTGCAGGTCGGCGAGGACGTCGCTGACGTCGTGCATCCGTCGGCCTTGAGGCAGGCGTTTTCGGAGCCACGGAGGCAAGCGGGTGGCGGGTGCCATTTCGTTATCCGTTTCCGCCGGTTGGGGCGGGCTGAACCGTGTCGGACCAACTCCATACGTTGAATCAACGGCAATTCTATAGGGAACGCAAAGGGCTGTCAAGCCGAGGAAATCGCCAAAACGGGCCGCCAAAGGCCTGCGTCAAAGCGCGCGGCATATTCTGCGCAGTCCCGCTGTTGGCGCTCGGTCGGTTACTGCAGACGCCCCGCGCACCAATCAAGCCGGCCCCACACCGGCGTTCTTGGCGATCTTGGCCGCTTGGCGGTTCCTTCCACCTCGCCCCCACCCCCGCCTGCGCCATCATCCATTGTCGCCACCCCGCCCGCGTGTGCCACCCACGCCTCATCCCACAACACCCACCTCCTAAAACAAAAACTGCGAAACGAACTCAATTCGCGCACCGACCCCCTAACCACCTGCACCCACGCGCCTTACAACCGTACCCCGCCCACCGCCCGCCCTAGTCCATTGTCCATCGTCCCTAGTCCATCGTCCATCGTCCATTGTCCATCGTCCATTGTCCATCGTCTATTCACCACCGTCCATTCCCCCGTCCATGTGCACCCCCACGTCCACCACCCTTGGCGCCTCCACCTTCTCACCGCGCCGCTTCGCCTGCAGCCGCTCCAACTCGTGCAGCGCACGATACAGACCCCGCTCGATATGCGCCTCATACCGCTGAAACTTCGTAAACGCCTCATCACGCTGAAACCGCTGCGCCACCACCCCGCCCACCGTCCCCGCGTTACGCCCTGTCCAGCCCGCATCACTCGGCCCCGATCCCAGCCCGTTCAAATCCTGCCAGATCATCTCCCACTCCACACGCAGCGCCCGCCGAAGCCGCCACACCGCCGACACCACCCGCTCCGCCAGCACCCGCTCCAACTCCCCAACCGGACCAAGCTCCCTCATCAAACCCTCCGCCAGCGTATCAAACTCCTCCTGCCGCTCCTCGCCCACAACCAGGCTCTCCGACAGCAGCCCGTGCCTCATCGCATTCTTCGACGACCTCGCCTTCCCCTCGGCCGTCCGAGGCCCTGTCGACCACATTACCCTCATCGCACTCGCCACACGTCCGCTCTCACCCATCGCCCCACCCTCACAAAAGCAAACCCGAAACCCCGGCTCCACGCTGCGGGCATACAACCTCAGCAGTTCTAACAAGACGGTGGGGCAGACATTCTTGTCTGCCAGTAGACAGGCAGGAATGCCTGTCCCACCTGTGCTATGTTAGAACCCCTTGAACTTTGAACGTTGAACTTGAACTTCTCCCCGCCCTTCCTACTACAAGCTGGCAAAACTTTCCTCTTTCGAAAAGTTTTCTGGTCGCGCCCCAAGGCCGAAGTCCCAGGACCGCTTGGGGCTGCTTTGTGTCTTGGCGTCTTGGCGTCTTGGCGGTTGTCCCTATCTTCTCCGTCTTGCCCGTCCAACTATCTTCTTCGTGTCCTTCGTGTGCCTCGTGGTTGGTCTTCTCTCCTCCGTCCTCCGTTTTGGTCATTTGAGCTTGGAGCTTTGAATTTGTTTGAGATTTCGTGCTTGAGATTTTGGCCTTGTCTTCT
>CAYXNI010000418.1:0-2698 GCA_964466285.1 uncultured Planctomycetota bacterium
GTACTCCAGCCGCCTGATGCCGTCAACAAGCAGGTCAGCCGTCAGCCCCTCCCCAAACACACACCTCGAACCCGGCAGGCTCCAGCATCCCATCCTCCGCATATTCCAGGGCGGCCGCAACGGCGACCTCGCCGCCGCAAGATTCACAAAATACCTCAAGCTCAAAACCACCGAAAACACCACCTCCGAAGTCGTCCTCCGCTTCAAGACCGGAGACCCCGCCCTCGTTGCCGGCCGCTACGGCACGGGAACCGTCCTCGTCTTTGCCAGCACCTGCGACGCCGACTGGAACACACTCCCCATCCCGCCCGACGACATCCCCTACGCCGTCCTCCTGCACGAATCCCTCAAGTTCCTCACTGCGCCTCGCGACCAGAAGCACGACGTCCTCGTCGGCCTCACACCAGCACTCACAATACCCGCACCAGCCGCCGTCCGCTCCGTCACCCTCGCACGCCTGCCCGACGGCGCGCCCGAAGACGTCACCGCCCGCTTCGACACCCGCTCCGGCCAGCTCGACCTCCCGCCCATCGAACAGCCCGGCGTCTACCGAGTCCTCGTCACCCGCAAAGACACCGACAAGACTGAAGACCAGTTCTTCGCCGTCAATCTCGACACCGCAGAATCCAACCTCGAACGCCTCCCCGAAGACGAAAACACCATCAAGTCGCTCCTTCCCCAGCGCCCCGTCAAGATCGCACGCGACGCCCCCGCGCTCCTCGACCTCATCTCACGCAGCGAATCCGTCTCCGAGCTAACCTCCCACCTCGCAGGCATCGTCCTCGCCGTCCTCCTCGGCGAAATGTACCTCTCAAACCGCCTCCGAACCCGCGTCGAACCCCCCGAACAACAACAATAACCCGGAAAATGCGTTTACCACGAAGGGCACGAAGCACACGAAGAGAATCTCTGACAGGATTTATAGGATGGACTGGATTCCTTTGGTCATTCATCCCGGTTATCCTGTCAATCCTGTCCAAACTCTTATCCGCAGATGACGCAGATCAACGCAGACAAAACAGAGGCAGATTCACGCGGCTCGACTGCCCTCGACAAGCTCGGGCCGTGAGGCTCTCGAACGGAGCTCGCCGAAGTCAGATCAAATCATCCGGTCTGCGGATATCTGCTCCCATCTGCGTCGGCCCCTGGCCGCAATCTGCGTCCGTGTTTCCGTTTCTGCGTCGGCCCCTCGCTCGACCCGGCCTTCGGCTCTGAGGCTCAGGCTCGAAGAGAGGCTCTCGACGGGTGTCCGCCATCTGCGTCTGCGCTTTTTTTCCCGTCTGCGTTGATCTGCGTCCGCGTTTCCATGGGCGAGACGCCCGCGCTGGAACGAACGTCAAGCGCCAGACTCAAGAGTCACGAGCTACTGGAGGAAAAGTGGCAGGCCCCTTGTGGCTGCATGAAGTGCGCTTCCTCCCCCCGGCGCAATACGCCCCTATCGTCAGTCATCACTGTCCGTGGAATACCGTCCAGGCAAGATATGACCCGGCCCGTCCGCTTAGAGCTCCCAATCGACCGGGGTCTCAGGGTCGTAGACGGCCTCGTAGCCCGTCCGGATGCTATTCCGCAGGTGGCGGGCCAGCACCTCGTGCTGCGCGAAAATCCGGTCAATCGCCCGTGCGATCGCGTTCGACACCGACTTCCGCGCCCTCTCCCGCAGGTCGCTTGCGCGTCGAGGCCGCCCGTCCGCACCCGAGCACGCGCCTACATACGCCATCAATTGCTGCCGCTCCCCGAGCAGCCGCTCCAGCCGCCCCTCGTCGTGCAGCTTCCGCGCCTCTTCCGCCTTCGACTCCAGTTCCCTCAGCAGCGTCCGGCACTCAGCAATCGCCGTGTCGTCGGCCAGAACCTCCGTTGTGGCGCCGTCCGACAACTGCCACCCGTGCCCCGCGTCCTCCGCAAGCTCCCCGATCTCCCTCGCCTCCTCAGCCCCAGGCAGATGCCCTCCCCCGCTCAAATGCAAAGACTGCGCCGGTACCGGATGCCCCGGCCTCCCGAGCAACTCCGCAACATAACGCACCCCGATACGGTCCCGACAATAGACCGTTTTCGCCGCAAAAGACAACTGCCACACCTCGCCCATCCGCCGGAACACCGCCTCGGGCGCCCCGGGCGCAGCACCTTCGCTCTGACTCCCGGCGATCAGACGTTCGATCAGATCGCCCAAAGTCTTCCGCGTTCGTTGTGCTTCTGCTTCTCCCGGTTTCATCGACCCTGCCATCCCCTCCATACAAGGCAACCTTCCGACGAACTAGCGAATGGCAAGAGAGGCAAAATGCTCTCCGCCTTCCGCCCAGCTCTCAGAAACGCACACCGCTCACCTGGCCCGAAGAAGCGCCAGACTGTCATTCCGGTCCGCGTACACAATGACCCTGAACAATCGAGCCACCCCCGCTGATCCCCGTCCTCCCTAGACCGTAACGCAACGCTGCACAGGAAAGGAACCGAGATTGGGTGCCGCTTCGCACACTCGCCGCCCGCCGGCCAGTGTCCGAATGCGAATGACCCCTCCCGCGTATGCTACATAACCGGCCCTCCTCCCCGCGCTTACACCTCACCCTCGCGCTGCCAAGACTTGGCTATCCGCGCGCCAGCACCACACCCAACTTCAGCGCTGCCGTTCGTCACAGCAAACGCTGTGCCGCGCACGGCGAATTAATGTAAAATCCTCGCAGCACACGAGCAGAGCAACCGTTAT
>CAYXNI010000419.1:0-2697 GCA_964466285.1 uncultured Planctomycetota bacterium
GGGGTTCGCGGGCGAGATCACGCTGAATCACGCGCATCCCATGTTTGCGCGGCACTACAAGGACCCCGTGCTGACGGCGTGCACCGACGGGGTGGGCACGAAGCTCAAGGTCGCGTTCCTGATGAACAAGCACGACACGGTCGGGCAGGACCTTGTGGCGATGAGCGTGAACGACCTGATCACGAACGGGTCGCGGCCGCTGTTCTTTCTGGATTACATCGCGTTCAGCGGCGTGGCGAACAGCGTGCAGATAGAGGTCGTGAAGGGGATTGCGAAGGCGTGCCGCGAGGCGGGGTGCGCGCTGCTGGGGGGCGAGCGTGCGGAGCTGCCGGGGTTTTACAAGAAGGGCGAGTACGACCTTGCGGGGTTCGCGGTGGGGGTGATCGAGCGGTCGAAGCGGGTGGACGGGAGCAAGGTGAAGCCGGGCGACGCTGTGATCGGGATCGCGTCGAGCGGGCTGCACTCGAACGGGTACTCGCTGGCGCGGAAGGTGCTGCTCGAGGACGCGAAGCTGGATGTGAGCGGTTACGTCGAGGAGCTTGGGTGTACGCTGGGCGAGGAGCTGCTGCGGCCGACGCTGCTGTACCCGAAGGCGATCCTGGCGCTGCTCAGGTATTACAAGCAGAAGGCGGGGGTGAAGGCGATCGCGCACATTACGGGTGCGGGGATTGCGGGCAACCTGCCGCGTGTGCTGCCGAAGGACTGCTCGGCGCGGATCAGCAAGGGTTCGTGGCCGAAGCCGCCGATCTTCGGGCTGATCCAGCGGCTGGGTGACGTGAGCGAGGACGAGATGTACAACGTGTTCAACATGGGGTTGGGGATGATTATCGTCGTTCCGGCGGCGTACGCGGATTCGGTGGTGAGGCAGTTGGAGCGGCAGGGTCACAAGGCTTACATAGTGGGCAAGATCAAGCGTGGACCGAACCGGGTGGATTTGGTGGACTAATCATTCTTGAAAGGGAGAGAGATGGCCAAGATCAAGCGTGCTCTCGTAAGTGTGTCCGATAAGACCGGGCTGGTGGACTTTGTGAAGGGACTGGCCGGGTTCGGGGTGCAGATCATCTCGACGGGCGGGACGGCGAAGAAGCTGGAGGAGGCCGGGGTCAAGGTCACGGAGATCTCCGAGTACACCGGGTTCCCCGAGATGATGGACGGGCGGGTGAAGACGCTGCACCCGAAGGTTCACGGGGGGCTGCTGGCGCTGCGGGACAATCCGGAGCACGTGGCGGCGATGAAGAAGCACGGGATCGAGCCGATCGACATGGTGGTGGTGAACCTGTATCCGTTCGAGCAGACGATCGCGAAGCCGGGCGTGAAGCTGGAGGAGGCAATCGAGCAAATCGACATCGGCGGGCCGTCGATGATCCGGTCGGCGGCGAAGAACCACAAGTACGTCACCGTCGTCACGAGCCCGAAGCAGTACGGTGTCGTCCTCGACGAGATGAACGGGAACGGCGGCGCCACGACGATCGAGACGCGAGCGAGGTTCGCCC
This sequence comes from uncultured Planctomycetota bacterium, assembly GCA_964466285.1. Classification (GTDB taxonomy): domain Bacteria; phylum Planctomycetota; class PUPC01; order PUPC01; family PUPC01; genus CAYXNI01. The sequence continues at coordinate 1,494 of CAYXNI010000419.1, forward strand.
GCGAGGTCTTCAAGACCACGAGCAAGTACGACCGTGCCATTGCCAACTACCTCGAAGAGCAGTCCGGCAACGGCACGCGCAAGTATCCGGCCATCCTCGACGTCCCGTTTGCGCGCGTCGCGGAGTTGCGGTACGGCGAGAACCCGCACCTCTCTGCTGCGTTCTACCGCGACGACTCGTGCGACGAGCCCGGCGTCGGCAACGCGAAGCTCATCGCGGGCGGTGCGCTATCCTACAACAACTACCTCGACGCCGACGGCGCGTTCGAGATCGTCAAGGAGTTCGGCCGCCCGGCCGCCAGCGTCATCAAGCACACGAACCCCTGCGGCGCCGGCGTGGCCGATACGCTCAAGGAAGCATTTCTTAAGGCATATTCCGGAGACCCCGTGAGCGCCTTCGGCGACATCATCGGCCTCAACCGCCCGCTCGACCTCGCCACTGCGAAGGCGATTCTCAAGCCCGACAATAAGCCCGAGGGCGTCGCCGTCAAGGTCGACTGCATCATCGCGCCCGGCTTCGCCCCCGAGGCCGTTGAGCTCATCCGAACCTCGCGCAAATGGGGCGAGAAGGTTCTCTTCCTCGAAACGGCGCCGCTCGCCACCGGCTACAAGAGCCGGGGCATGGCGATGAAGTCGGTCACCGGTGGGCTCCTCGTCCAGGACCGCAACTTCGCCACATGGGCCGAGAAGAACCTTAAGGTTGTCTCGAAGCGCGTGCCGACCGCGAAGGAGATGAAGGACCTCTACTTCGCGTGGATCGTCGGCAAGCACGTGAAGTCGAACACCATCGTGCTGGCGAAGGACGAGATGGTGGTTGGCGTTGGCGCGGGGCAGATGAGCCGCGTCGACTCGGCCATGATCGCGGTCTACAAGGCCGGCGAGCGCGCAAAGGGCAGCGTCTGCGCGTCGGACGCCTTTTTCCCGTACCCCGACGGCGTCGAGAAGGTCTGCGCCGCCGGCGCCACGGCGATCGCCCAGCCCGGCGGGTCGAGCAACGACGACAAGGCCGTCGCCATGGCCGACAAGTTCGGCGCCGCGATGGTTCTCACCGGCTTGCGCCATTTCCGCCATTGAGCCTGCGATGACCAAGGTCAAAATCTGCGGCATCACGAATGTCGCTGACGCCCGTGCAGCGGCGGAGGCCGGCGCGGACATGATCGGTCTCAATTTCTGGCCGGGAACGCCGCGGTGCGTTCCGATGGACC
>CAYXNI010000420.1:0-2696 GCA_964466285.1 uncultured Planctomycetota bacterium
CCCGACCCCACACCCGACCAGCTCGCCGACATCGCCATCTCCACCGCTCGGACCTTCCGGGCGTTCTTCGACGCCAAGCCGCGCATCGCCATGATTTCCTTCTCATCCAAAGGCAGCGCCAGCCACCCGCTCATTGACAAAGTCCGCCAGGCGACAGCGATCGCCCAGCAGCGCGCCCCACAGCTCCTCATCGACGGCGAGCTCCAGGTCGACGCCGCCCTCGTCCCGGAAGTCGCCCGCCGCAAGGCCCCCGGCAGCCCCATCGCCGGCCGCGCCAACATCCTCGTGTTCCCCAGCCTCGACGTCGGCAACGTCGCCTACAAGCTTGCCGAACGCCTCGCAAAAGCCCGCACGCTCGGCCCCATCCTGCAGGGACTGCGACGGCCCGCCAGCGACCTCTCCAGAGGCTGCTCCGCCAATGACATCGTCGACGTCGCCGCCGTCATCGCCGTCCAGGCCGCGTACGCCGACCGCGCGGCGCCACAGTGACAGCAACCTGCCGTCGCCTCAGCAGACCGGTTGGGCACGTTTCGACGATGACGATGAGGACGCGTCTCGAAGACGAGACGGCGGCGATTACGCGGCCGTCTGGCTGAAAGCTGAGACCTGACGGCTGACCGCTTCGTGGCCAATCTTAGGGTTTTCAAACAGTCCTAAGAACAAGAAGAGAAGAAGAGGAAGGTGGAGAATCTGGGGAGTGATGGACGCTGACGAGAACGGCATTGTGGTTGAGAATCGTTCGCGTCTCCTGTAGAATCACAATCATGACTGATGTTGGCACTGAGAAGAAGCCGGTCGTGGATTATCTGGCGCCGTTCGAAACGTTCCAGGCGTACGGGATACGCGGCGGGATGATTTACCGGGGCCGAGTCCGGCCTGAGTTCGCCGCGGACCGGGCGGAACTGGACCAGATTCTGAGACACGCGCCGGGCGAGCACCGGGTCGAAGAGTTGGGCGGGCGGCTGTACGCAACGCTCAGGGTGTACTGGGGACGGAGGCCGAAGCGTCGGCTGTGGCTGCATGTGTTGCTGCTGGTGCTGACGGTAATCACGACGCTGGGCGCTGGGGCCGAGATGGCGAGGAGGCAACCGCGGGGGCTGGCGCTGATTCCGTTCGAGTTCGTGCTCGAGGCGGCGACCGATGTGGCGGCGGGCGAGTGGCGGCAGGTGGTCGACAGTCGCCTGGGGCAGTTTCTCTCCGACATGAGCAAGGGCGTGCCGTACGCGGCGGCGCTGCTGTTCATTCTTCTGGCGCACGAGATGGGCCACTACTTTGCGGCGCGGCGGTACGGGATCGACGCGACGCTGCCGTTTCTGCTGCCGGCGCCGTTTGCGTTCGGGACGTTCGGTGCGGTGATCCGGATGCGGTCACCGATCACGCACCGGCGGGCGCTGTTCGACGTGGGTGTGGCGGGGCCGATCTCCGGGCTGGTCGCGAGCGTGGCCGCGTGCGTGATCGGGCTGCGGATGTCGCACGTGGTGACTGGGCCGCCGTCGGCCGGAGTGAGTCTGGTATTGGGGGAGTCGAGGTTTTTCGCGGGGCTGGTTCGCCTGGTGATGGGTCCGGCGGCGGCTGGTGACGTGGGGCTGCACCCGGTGGCCGTTGCGGGGTGGCTGGGACTGTTCATTACGTTTCTGAACCTGATGCCGATCGGGCAACTGGACGGCGGGCACTTGTGGTACGCGCTGATCGGCCGGAAGCAGCGGTATGTGGGGATGGCGTCGCTCGCCGTGATCCTGGGGATGGGGGTGATGTTTCCAGGGTGGCTGGGGCTGGCGGTGCTGGTGGTGTTGCTGATGCGGGTCGGTCATCCGCCGGTGATGGATGAGTCGGTGAGGCTGGGCTGGCGGCGCGTGGCGGTGGGCGTGGCGCTGATTGTGGTCTTTGTGCTGTTGTTTATGCCCGTGCCGATCGATGTTATAGAGTACGGCGGCCGGTAGGCGAACGGGCGTAAGAGGCGAAAAAGGGGAAGAGAAATTCGCCACGGATGGACGCGGATAGGGGTATGATTTCTGGTGCGTGAGGCCTCGTATCCGCGCCTGTCCGTGTCTATCCGTGGTGACTGTGTTTAGGCGGCCTTGGGAGACAAGGATGGCCAGGCTGGCGGATTATGGGCTTGGAGCACGGGAGTTGGCCTTCTTCGCTGGGAAGGCCGTCCGGACGATCTACACCATCGGGGATACGGATACGGGGAAGTCGACGCTGGCGCTGCTGATCGCGAAGCGGCTGGCAAGGGGGGCCCGGACGGCGATGGTGAGTCTGGACGCAGGGCAGGCGAGCATCGGGCTGCCGACCACGTTCGCGTGGGCGATGTGCGGTGTGCGAGGGCCGGGGCGGGCGCGGGGGATGTTCTTCACCGGGACGACGTCGCCGGCGGGGTATTTCGAGGAGTCGATCGCGGGCGCCTCGGCGATGGTGGGCGAGGCGCGGGAGGCGGCGGAGAAGGTTGTCATCGACACGTGCGGCCTGGCGACCGGGGACGCGGGGCGGGCGCTGCATCACGCGACCATCGAGGCGGTCCGGCCCGACGCCGTGGTGGGGATCGAGCGGGCGGATGAGCTGGGCGAGGTGCTCGGGCCGCTGGAGAAAGCCGGATGGCCGCGCGTGGTCCGGGCGTGCGCGCCGGAAGCAGCGCGGCGGCGGTCGGCGGCAACGCGGAGGAGTTACCGCGCCGAGAAGTTCCGGGAGTATTTCGT
>CAYXNI010000421.1:0-2676 GCA_964466285.1 uncultured Planctomycetota bacterium
CCAGATTGACAGCTTGAAAGCCGAAATCGGCAACCAGCAGGAAAAGCGGCAGCAGCACCCTACGCCATTTCATCTGCCTTGTCCCGGTGATTCCCCTTGTGTGCCGCACCCACCGCGTCCGACAGCCTCCGGAACCCCGCCTCTTCCAGATGCTTCGACAGCCCCGCCACGATCTCACGCGGCGCACGATGATTGTAGAACAACGCCGTCCCCACCCCCACCGCGCTCGCCCCCGCGAGTATGAACTCGTACGCGTCATCCGCGCTCGAGATGCCGCCCATCCCGATTATCGGCACGCGGTGACCGACCGCCTCGAAGACCTGATACACCTTGGCGACCGCGATCGGCTTCACCGCCGGCCCCGACAGACCCCCCGTCCGGCCCCCAAGCAGCGGCCTCCGGCTCTTCACGTCAATCACCATCCCTATCACAGTGTTGATCAGCGACAGCGCATCCGCGCCCGCGTCGATGCACGCACCGCCCACGTGCACGATCCGCGCCGTGTTCGGCGTAAGCTTCGCAATCACGGGCAGCCGTGTCGCCGCACGCACCGCCTTCACCACCTCGTACGCCGCGTCAGGCTCCGCCCCGAACGCCAGCCCCCCGCGCCGCACGTTCGGACACGAGATATTCACCTCGATCGCCGACAGGTTCGGCGCGGCGCTGAACCGCCGAGCTACCTCAGCATATTCGTCCACTGTGTCGCCGGCGATGTTCGCAATGAGCGGCGTCTTCACCCCCCGCGCCGCCAGCCTCGGCAGAATCTCTTGAACCACCACGTCCACGCCGGGGTTCTGAAGCCCGATAGAGTTGAGCACCCCGGCCGGCGTCTCCGCGATCCGGGGCGGCGCATTCCCCAACTGCGGCCTCAGCGTCGTCCCCTTCAGCACGATCGCACCGATGTCCCCGTTGTCAAAGTCCTCGAACCGCACGAAATCCTCCCCGTACCCGAATGTTCCTGACGGCGCGATCACCGGGTTCGACATCTCGATGCCCGCAATCTTCGTCTTCAGGCTCGGCTTCATTTGGCACCCCAGTCAACCGCGGCCGCGTCGAACACCGGACCCTCCACGCACGCCCGCACGTAGCTCGCCCGGCCGCTCGCGTCCAGCACGCGCACCGCACACGACATGCACGCCCCGATGCCGCAGCCCATCCGCTCCTCCAGCAGAACATCACAAGGCAGCTCGTGCTCCCGCGCGATCGCCGCGGTCTTCTTCAGCATCGCCCACGGCCCACAGGCGTACACCTTGACCGCACCCAGCGGCGTGGGATGGTGAAGCAACTGCTCCAGCAACTCCGTCACCAGCCCGCGGTAGAACCCCTCGCGCTCCCGCAGCGTGGCCACTCGCGCCACCACCCCCATATCCTCAAAATCCTTCAGAGTCACCTTCACCTCAGGGTCCACAAAGCTGGCCTGCATGCTCGAATCAGAGATCGCAAGCGGCAGGTCCTCCTCCGTCCCCACGAACAGGTAAGTCCTTTTGACCCTGCCGGCGAGGGCCGCAGCGAGCGGATACAGCGGGGCAATCCCGAACCCCCCGGCCACCAGCACAGCCGTCTCAGGCAGCTTCCCCGAGAGGTCGAACCCGTTCCCCAGCGGGCCGATCACGTCCAGAACGTCGCCCGGCCGGCACCCAAGCAGCGCTCGCGTACCTCGGCCCACCTGCTTGAACAGAAGCTCGATATCCTCCCCGTCCGCCTTCCGGTAGACCCCGAGGGGCCGCCGAAGCACCGCGCTGTCCAGCGGCGCGCTCACGTTCACGAACTGACCGGGCTTCGCATCGGCCGCGATCCGTGGCGCGCGCACCCGAAGCCGGCAATGTCCGCCCGGCAGGATCGACACCTGTATGACCGAAGCGGCCTCGCGGTGAACCCGCTGGCCGGATGCCTTATGCTTCTGCGTGTTCATTTCGCCATCCAAAGGAGCGAAGCAATCCTATCTGTCCCCGCCCCTCCCGTCAAGACCATTATCGCCCCGAAAGTGTGCCTGTCACCATTTGCAAACGCAACTGCCGAACTGATAAGATCTTGTAAAATTAGCTTGCATTTCGCCCCGTGTTATGGCATCATCGGAAGCACGTCAGATGCGAGGAACGTATGTCCCGCCCGCCACGTTTTTCCTACGCCCATGCTCTGCACCACGTCACCCTGCGGTGCAACAACCGCGAGTTCCTCTTCGCCGAACCGTCCTTCCTGCTCTTCGTCGACGTGCTTCAGGAAGCCCGTGCCCTCTTTCCGCTTTCGCTGTATAACTACTGCGTGATGACAAACCACATACACCTGCTCTTCAAAGTCGGCGAGGACGACACGCTGTCCGAGACCATGCACTGGATCGGCGGCTCGTTCAGCCGGCGGTTCAACCGGCTGCGCAACCGGCACGGGCACTTATGGGAAGGCCGCTTTCGGAGTACGATCATCGAGGAGAACTCGTATTTCTTCCGGTGCATGGCCTACGTGGACTTGAACCCGGTGCGCGCTGCAATGGTTCCCACTCCGCTCGAGTACCGTTGGAGCGGCCACCGCTCCCTGCGGGACGAAGACCGCACGGTTCTCGATTTCCACCCACTCTACCTCGATGGCGGGAAGGACGCCGAGTCGCGTTACGCCTCGTATGCCCGGCTCCTCGAAGACGAGAGCAAGCGGCCCCTGGTTGCGCTGGCGACCAGGCACTTC
>CAYXNI010000422.1:0-2622 GCA_964466285.1 uncultured Planctomycetota bacterium
GGCCTCGCCCGCATCTACCCCATCGGCTCCATCACCAAGGGCCGCAAAGGCCAGGAGCTCTCCGAGATTGGCCAGCTCAGCCGGGGCGGCGCCGTCGCCTTCTCCGACGACGGCTCACCCGTCCGCAACGCCGACATCATGCGCCGCGGCCTCGAATACACCAAAATGTTCAACAAGGCCATCATCGCCCACTGCGAAGACCCCGACCTCACCGGCGAAGGCGTCATGAACGAGGGCCTCCTCTCCACCATCCTCGGCCTGCCAGGCGTGCCCGCCGCGTCGGAAGAAGTCGCCATCGCCCGCGACATCATCCTCGCCGATCTCACCGGCGGCAAGCTGCACATAGCCCACGTCAGCACCGCCGGCGGCGTCGAGCTCGTCCGCATCGCCAAGCGGCGCGGGCTCTGCGTCACCGCCGAGGCCACCCCTCATCACTTCACCCTCACCGACGAATGCGTCCGAACTTTCGACCCCGTCTTCAAGATGAACCCCCCGCTCCGCACACAGACCGACGTGGACGCGGTCCGCGAGGGACTCCGGGACGGCGCCCTCGACGCCATCGCCTCCGATCACGCCCCCCACTCGACCGAGGAGAAGCAGCTTGAGTTCAGCCTGGCGCCGTTCGGCGTCATCGGAATGGAGTCCATGCTGCCCATCGCCGTCAGCGAGCTCATCGGCGCCGTCCTCGACTGGCCCCAGCTCATCGCCAAACTCACCTGCAATCCCGCCCGCGTACTCGGCATCCCGCACGGTACGCTCCGGCCCGGCGCCGACGCCGACGTCACCATCATCGACCCCGACGTCGCCTGGGCCATCGACGCCGCGCAGTTCAAGTCCAAGAGCCGCAATTGCCCGTTCCACGCCAGGAAGGTCCGAGGGCGGGCCATACGGACCATCGTCGGCGGCGTGACCAAATATGTAGCCCACTGACCTCCACGAAAGATCACCTGATGCTCATTGTCGACGGTCACAACCTCGCGTTCGCGGACGACCAGGCGCGGAACCTGCTGCTCGGCGGCAGGCCCGACGCCGCCATTCAGCGCATCGGCCAGCTCGTCCACGCCTATGCCCAGGCCACCCGGCAGCAGGCCCTGGTCGTGTTTGACGGCGCCGGCGGTTCTCAGCCTGCGCCGGCCGTCGGACGGATCCGCTATCTCTTCTCAGGAGACAAGACCGCCGACCTGGAAATCATGCGCGTCATCCGGGGCAGCACTGGCCGCCGCGAGATTTCCCTCGTTACCAGCGACCGAAGCCTGGCGTCCAGCGCCCGAAAATCCCGCGCCCGCACCATCGGCGTCGCCGCCTTCCTCAAGGAAGTTGGCCGCCTGCAAAGGGTCAAACGCACGAAGACGGTGACGGAGCCTGCCGGGAAGCTCACCGGGGCTTCACCAGACGAAGTCGAATACTGGCTGAAAGTCTTCTCGGACGACCAGGTCCCGGAAGCCGGCAAGGAGCGAGCCTTTGCACGCAGAAAGAAGCGCCCTTGACAGCCCTCCGAGCCCGGACGGCCTTGTTGACCGGCTCAGCCGATGGCCACTTACCGCGGCCGTCGCGGCGGCGATCTTCGCCCTCAGCGAATTGCCCCAGTCCGCGTTGCCACCCACGGATCTCTTTCCGTTGATGGACAAGATCCCTCATTTCACGGAATACCTCACCCTGGGAGCTGCGCTCTTTCGTTCCGTGCACCGCTCCGTGCGCCATCACCTGTATGCAGCCCCACGGCTTTCGGCTATAATAACTATCGCGTGTGGAACGGCCTACGGCATTCTGGACGAATGGCATCAGTCCTTCACCGGCCGCACCCCGGACGCGATGGATGCCTTGGTTGACTTTGTCGGCATCGTGTGCGGGGTCCTGTTAATCGTGTCGATAAGAACCTGGAGAAGGAAGCATGGCGGTTGAACTCGCATATGCCTTGGTCACCCCTTACAGCCTCCTCAAGAGCCGGACCGGCGGCATCATCGGCCGGCTGCTCACGCTCTCGGGCACCGAAATGGCCGGCGCCCGCCTCTACGCTCCAAGCGACAAGTTCGTCGACGACTACCGGGATATCCTGGTCCGCCAGAACATCGAGCCCGAAATGAAACGGGGACTCCTCCGCTACCTCGACGACTATTTCCGCAAGGACAACAAGCTGGGCATCACGAACCGTGCCCTCTTGCTCCTCTTCCAGGGCGAAGACGCCTTTGAACACATCAAGGCCAGCGTCGGCTCCCTCAGCCATCCCCTCGAACACGGCGACACCGTCCGCGGCACCTACGGCGACTTCATCGGCTACACCACCGGCGAAATGAGGCATTTCGAACCGGCCGTCTTCATCAGCGCCGACAAGACCGCCTTGCCGGACGAACTCCGCCTCTTTGCCAGGTACGCCGCCAGCGACGGCGGCGTGCTCGAGCACGTCGTCCGCTTCAAGCCCGGCGAAAAGCCCGAGACTACCCTCGTCATCCTCAAGCCCGACAACTTCAAGCGCGGCAGCGCCCGCCCCGGCAACATCGTCGACATGTTCTCCCGCACCGGCCTGTCCATCGTCGGGGCCAGGATGCTGCGCTTCAGCGTCGCCCAAGCCGAGGAGTTCTACCAGCCGCTGCTCAGCGTGTTCGTCAAGAGGCTCAGGGGCGG
>CAYXNI010000423.1:0-2601 GCA_964466285.1 uncultured Planctomycetota bacterium
ACGCACATCGTCTGCACACATTTCCTCCCCGCCGAGCTTGCCGCCTGGATGCGGCGGACGGGCCGGATCGAAGCGCCCGTGGGCGTGATCGTCACCGACTACGACGCCCACCGCATCTGGATCAACGAGGGCACCGACCGGTACTTCGTCGCCTCCGGCGAGCTTCGGGAACTGCTCGTCAGCAAGGGCGCCCCGGCCGGCCGCGTGGTCGCCACGGGCATCCCCATTGACCCTGTTTTCTCCGAGCCGATGGCGCCCGCCGCGGCGCGGGCTGAGCTCGGCCTCGATCCGGAATTGCCCGCCGTGCTCGTCGTCGCCGGGGCCGGCGCGGGTGACATGGAAAGAACCGTGGCCGCCGTTGCCGCGTGCGGCCCGCTGCAAATCCTCGCCGTCACCCGCCATGACGAGAAGCTGCGGCAAGCGCTCGAGCAGCTCCCGCTTCCTTCCGGGGTCAGGCTGGTCGCCTACGGCTTCGTCGATTTCATGCACAAGCTGATGGCGGCGGCCGACCTGATCGTGACCAAGCCCGGCGGCATGTCGACGACAGAGTGTCTCGCCCGGGGCCTCCCGATGATCCTCACCATCCCGATCCCCGGCCAGGAAGAGAAGAACTCCGCCTTCCTTGTCGGTTCCGGGGCGGCGTTGCCCGCCGGCACGCCCGAGGACGTCCGGACGGTCGTGGCCGGCCTGCTCGGCGATCGCGCGCGGCTCGACCGCATGAAGCAGGCGGCACGAGCCGCCGCCCGGCCCCGCGCTGCCTTCGACATCATTGACGGCATCCTCGCCGCTACCGCTTGAACCGCTTGAGATCTCCCATGATCTCGATGAGCTGATCCTTGCGGCTGTCCAGAAACGCCTGGCGGCCGGGGACGTTGACGTCATCCTTGGTCGTTACGGCCTGGCCGTAGCGGTATGCCGACGCCCCCACCGGAAAGACCCCCTTGTACTCCTGGTCAGCGTAGCAGATGCTCCCGTAGCCCGACAGAACAACGTATTTGCGCTTCGTCTGCCCGAACAGGTCGAAGCCGAGCGAGTAATCCTCCGGCGGGTTTGTCACTCCGAGCGCGTTGAGAACCGTGGCGGGGAGATCGAGGTGGCTGGTCATCCGCGTGATGACGGCGGGCGGACGGCCGGGAATCCACAGGACGAGGGGGGCGATCGTCTGTTCTTCGCTGAATGCCGAGTTGTGGCCCCAGTGCCCCTTCTCCATGAACTCCTCGCCGTGGTCGCCGGTGATGACCACGATGGTCGAGTCGAGCAGGCGTTCTTCCTCGAGACACCGCAGAATCCGCGCGAGCTGCGTGTCGAGGTGGCAGCACGAATTGATGTACCGGTTCTTCACCCCAGCCACGTCCTCCGGGCCCAGCTTCATCGTCAGGTAGTTCATGTCTTCCCAGTACGGTTTGCGGATCGCGCACTCCGGCGGGAAGTAGTAGTGGGCGTGAGGCGACTCGAAGAACATGAACGTCATGAACGGCCGGGATCGGTCGCGTCGTTTGATGAAACTGACCAGGTCGGCCGTATTGATCCGGTCGCGTTCCCATCCCTCGCCCCGGTCGCACTCGTGCAGGTTCTCGGGCGGAACGCGGGCCATGATGGTGCGGTCGAATTCCGGGTACGTGAACTTGGCGCTTGTGTACATCTCCATCTGATAGCCGCCATCGACCACCACGTCCATCAGTACGGGCCCGCGCCGCTCGTTCTTGAACGCGAACCAATATGGCCCGTACATCCCGTAGAACATGCCGAACATGCCCATGATTGTTCCGTTCCCGCCGCTGTAGTGCTGTTCAAATCGAGCCGCCTTCTGTGCGAAGGCCCACGTCGCAGGCATGATGTCAGGGGCGAGCATGTCCTTGCGCCAGGATTCCGCCACCAGCCACACGATGTTGTACTTCTTGCGGTCCGGCTGAAGGACGAGCGGACGCAGCGGGTAGTTCAGGTTGATCGTATCCGCATTAAACACCTGCCGCTTGGCAGTCTTGAGCCCCAGGTACCGGTTCGCGAAACGGGCGAACGTGACGTACACGTGCGCCGGAAACGTGTCGCCCGCGGCCAGCACCGGCGTGTAATCCAAAAAGCTGCATACCCCGTATGCGACAACCTGCGACACCATCAGCACGGCCGCCACGACCAACGCTGTCACCGTCACGCGCCGGGAGAAGACCCGTGACAGCCACGTCCTCGCCACCCTGACCTTGAGCACCACCACCAGCAGGACCGCCTGCAGGACCAGGAACCCCGCCATGATCGCTGCCGCAGTGAGCTTGGTCGACGGACTGCCGCCCAGCGACTCGATCCCGCCGCGGGTGAACACTAGGTTCCACACGAACCCGTTCAGGTGGAACCCCCACAACCGGAAGATGAACTTGTCCGCGAAGATCAGGTTCTGCACGATGGTGAACCCCAGCAGGGCAAACCCGTACACCACGACGTTTCCAGGGCCGGGCCCCTTCACGAGGCGCCCCAACAATCGTGGAGAGAATGCCATGTCGAGGACAACCGCCACCGCCCACACGGGCAGCAGATACAGCAGGCAGTGCGTGAGGAAGACCACTCCCACGAGCGCCGTGGCTGGAACACCCGCGTATTCCACATGCC
>CAYXNI010000424.1:0-2571 GCA_964466285.1 uncultured Planctomycetota bacterium
AGTGTTCTCCGCCAACTCGATGCGAGATTCGGCCTGGAAGCTACGCCGGAGGATCGTGTCCTTCCGGCAAGCGTGTGTGAACCGTCCTGAGGCATCTGGTATGCTGGGCGGCTGTCAGGACGCAACGCGGTGGAGGACGGCGGATGGGTACCAGCAAGGTCTCGCGCGAGCTTCCCTCGCGGGTGGAGGGGGTTCGGCGGCGGTTGGAGCGGTGGCGGGCGAACCGGCAGGCGCGGGAGCGGATTCCGGAGCCGCTTTGGGACGCGGCGGTGAAGGTGGCCGGGCGGTATGGGGTTCACCGGACGGCCAAGTCGCTGCGGCTGGATTACTACTCGCTCAAGCGGCGGCTCGAGCGGGAAGCTGCCGAGAAGGAGGCGGCTGCGAAGGGAGCCGTCCGAGCGAAAGGGCCTGCGGCCAAGAGGCCAGACGCGAGGAAGTCGGGCGTCACGAGTTCCAAGACGCTGGCGTCAGACGTGGCAGCGACGTTCATGGAACTGCCGGCACCGGCGTGGACGGTCCGCGGGGAGTGTGTTCTGGAGCTGGAGCGTCCAGGTGGGGCGACGATGCGGGTCCATCTGAAGGGCGTGCCGGCGTCGGAGGTGGTGGCGATCGGCCGGGGTCTCTGGCAGGTGCCGCCATGATCCAGCTTACGCCTCAGATGCGGATCGTGGTGGCGGTCGAGCCGGCCGATTTTCGCCGCGGGATCGACGGCCTGGCCCGGCTGTGCAAAGAGGCGCTCAAACACGACCCGTTCAGTGGCTGGGTTTTCGTATTCCGCAACCGGCGGGCCACGGCGGTGAAGGCGTTGGTCTACGACGGGCAGGGATTCTGGCTTGTGCATAAGCGGCTTTCGACGGGCAAGTTCCGCTGGTGGCCGGGCGGAACCGAGGCGTCGCGGACGCTGGCGGCGCATGAGCTCCAGGTGCTTCTGGCGGCGGGCAATCCGGAGGCGACGCAGGCGGCGCCGGCGTGGCGGCCGGTGGGCCCGGCGGACTGAGGCGACCATCGTGGAACGTTCTACATCGTTCTGATCGTGTCCGGTATTTCGCGCGGTCCGCTTCGCACCCCGCCGCGTGAAATCCTGACGAAGTGCTCTTTACCTTTTCGTGGCGGCCGTGTTATGGTATTTCCGCATGGAGCGGAGGCAGGGCTTGGGCATGGCGGCCACCGGCAGTGCGTCTGGTTTTCGCTGGCGGCCGCGACGAGAGTTCACCGGTTGCGGTCGCCGGATCGATGATTTCCACGAAGCCAACGATCGTCGACGTCGATATGGAACGGCTGGATGACGTGTTGCGGCGCGCCGAGGCGGCGCTCGACGAGGAAGACTACGCGCTGATTAAGGCGGTAGTCGAGTCCTACAACTACGTCACCGATCTGGTGGGCGACAAGAACACGACGATTCGCCGGCTGCGGCAGATGCTTTTCGGTGCGCGCACGGAGAAGACGGCGGCGGTGCTTGGCAAGACGCCGCCGGAAGCGACTGCTCCGACACAGCCGGCGCCGAAGGGCGACGGCCAGTCCGGCAAGGAAGTGGCCGGTGAAACACCGGATGCTGGAGGCAGCACCGAGGGCAACGCCGAAGCATCGGAGAAAGCGAAGGGCCACGGCCGCAACGGGGCGGACGCCTACGCCGGTGCCGAGAAGATCGAAGTGCCGCATCCGACGCTGGCGCCGGGCGATCCGTGCCCGCAATGCCCCAACGGCACGGTCTACGACACGCGTCGGCCGGGCGTGGTGGTGCGTCTGATGGGCCAGGCGCCGGTGGGGGCGAAGGTCTACTATCTGCAGAAGCTCCGCTGCGGCCTGTGCGGCGTGGTGTTCGCGGCCGATCTGCCCGCGGACGCCGGCGAGGCGAAGTACGACGCGACGGTCGGCAGCATGATCGCGCTGTTGAAATACGGCACCGGCGTGCCGTTTCACCGTGCGGAGACGCTGCAAGCGAGCCTGGGGGTCCCGTTGCCGGCCTCGACGCAATGGGACGTCGTCCGCGCCCAGGCCGAGCACGCCGAGCCGGTCTTTGACGAGTTCGTCCGGCAGGCGGCCCAGGGCGAAGTGCTCTACCACGACGACACGACGGTGCGGATCCTGGCCCTGATGGGCGAGCGCGGCCGGCACGCGGCGACGGTCGAAGCCGCCACGGCCGAGTCGGCCGAGGAGTCCGCCGAGAATCCGGCGGGAGACGCCGCCGAGGATTCCGCCGAAGACCTCGCCGAGGGCCCGGCCAAGAAGCCCGCGTCGGAGCGTCGCGGCCTGTTCACCTCGGGCGTTGTCTCGACGCGCGAGGGTCGGCGGATCGCGCTGTTCTTCAGCGGCCGGAAGCACGCGGGCGAGAACCTCCGCGAAGTGCTGGCCCGGCGGGCGACAGAACTGGCTTTGCCCATTCAAATGTGTGACGCCCTCAGTCGCAACATGCCGGCCGATTTGGCGACGATCGTGGCGAACTGTCTGGCCCACGGACGGCGACAATTCGTCGACGTGGTCGATCGGTTCCCCGAAGAGTGCCGTCACGTGCTGGAGGCCCTGTCGGTGGTCTACCACAACGACGCCGTGGCCCGGAAGGAGAACCTCTCG
>CAYXNI010000425.1:0-2541 GCA_964466285.1 uncultured Planctomycetota bacterium
CGTCCCCAGCGGCTTCGGATACTCCCGCGCCTTGAACTCCGCGAACTTCTCGTCAAGGTCGCCGGCCAAAACGCACCCGATCGCGGCCACCACCTGCAGCTGCGTCGTGCCTTCGTAGATCGACGTGATCCGGCAGTCGCGGAAGTACCGCTCGACCGGGTAATCCCGCATGAACCCCGACCCGCCGTGGACCTGGATCGCGTCCGACGCGACCTTGTTGGCCATCTCGCAGGTGAAGAACTTGGAGAACGGCGTCAGCGTCTTGGCGAACTTCGCGTACTTCCGCTGGTTGTCCCGCAGCGCCGCCCACTCGGGGTCGCTCTTGTCCATCGCCTCCAGCTTCTTTTCGAGGAACTGGTCGAGGTCGACGATCACGCCGGTGTCGGTGATCAGCGCACGCGCGGCCTCGATGTTCGTCTGCATGTCGGTCAGGATTTCGTAAACCGCGGGGAACTCGATGATCGCCCTGCCGAACTGCTCGCGGTCCTGTGCGTAGCTGAGCGCCGCGCGGTACGCGGCCTCGGCCACGCCGAGCGCCTGGGACGCAATCGCCAGGCGGGCGCCGTTCATCAGCGCCATCACATAGGTCGTCAGGCCGCGCTTCCGCTTCCCGATCAGCAGGCCGGGCGCGTTCGTGAACTGGATCTCGCACGTCGGCGAGCCGTGAATCCCCATCTTGTGCTCGATCCGGCGCACGCGGACGCCTTCGCCCTTGTCGACCAGGAACAGCGAGACGCCGCGGCCGTCCCGCGTCCCCGGCTCGGAACGGGCCATGACGAGAAGCACGTCCCCGCAGCCGTTGGTGATGAACCGCTTCACCCCGTTGATTCGCCACACCCCCTTGTCGTTGCCGTCGGGCGGCGGCGTGGCTGCCGTCATCACCGCTTGCAGGTCGCTGCCGGCGTCCGGCTCGGTCAGCACCATCGCGCCGGTCACCTCGCCCGACGAGAACTTCGGCAGGTACTTCGCCTTGATCTCGTCGTCGGCGAAGTCGTTGATCGTCTCCGCGATGTCCTGCAGCCCGAAGATCGTCATGAGGCCGGCGTCGGCGCGGCTGACCATCTCGATCGCCATGCTGTAGACGCACGTGGGCATGTTGAGGCCGCCGTACTTGCGCGGCAGCGTGAAGCCCATCAGGTCCGCCTTGGCCAGGCGCTCGAGGGCCTCCGCGATGCCCTGGGGATAGGTCACCACGCCGTCGTGGTACTGCGCCTCCTCCAGGTCGACCTGCTCCGCCCGCGGCTCGATGAAGTTCGCGCAGATGTCGCCGACCAGACTCAGAACGCGGCGATAGTTGTCCCGCGCGTCCGCCAGGTCTGCCGGGGCGTAATCATAGTCCGCCGCCTCCGCGTATCCCTTCTCGCGCAGCTCGACGACCTTCGCCAGGTCGAGCCACTCGAGCACGAACTTCAGGTCCTCATTGTTGTCGAAGAAATTGGCCATTGAGTCCTCACTCTTTTGACTTGTACGCCTTGATCAGCTTCGGAATGACGTCGTTGAGGTCGCCGACGATGCCGTAATGCGCGATGCTGAAGATAGGAGCGTTGGGGTCCCTGTTGATCGCGACGATCGTGCCCGCGTCCTGCATCCCCGCGCGGTGCTGCACCTGGCCGGAGATGCCGCAGGCGATGTAGAGCTTCGGCCGCACGGTCGTGCCGGTCTGCCCGACCTGGTGCTCGCGGTCGATGAAGCCGCCGTCCACCGCGGCGCGCGATGCGCCCACGACCCCGCCCAGCGCGTCCGCGAGATCCTTGATCAGCTTGAAGTTCTCACCACTGCCCACGCCCGCGCCGCCCGACACGATCACCTGTGCGCCCTTCAGGTTCACCTTCTTCTCCGCGCGCACCCGGTCCACAACGCGCGCGATCATCTCGTCCTGCGTCAGGGCGGGCCTTACCTCGATCACCTCGCCCGTCCGCTTCTCGTCCGGCTGGCCCATCGGGAACACGCCCTCGCGGACGGTCGCCATCTGCGGCCTGTGGTCGGGCGAAACGATCGTCGCGATGATGTTCCCGCCGAACGCCGGCCGGATCTGATACAGGATGTTCTTGTATTCCTTCTGCGTGCGGGGATCCGTGTAGTCGCCGATCCTGAGGTCGGTGCAGTCGGCGGTGAGGCCGCAGCGGAGGATGGAAGCGACGCGCGGGGCTAGGTCACGGCCCTGGAGCGTCGCACCGAAGATCACTATCTCAGGCCGTTCTTGCTTCGCCAGGTCCGCGATGGATTTCGCATGCGGCAGAGTGGTGTAGTCCTTCAGGCGCTCGTCGTCGATGACGTACACCTTCCTCGCGCCGTGGGCGATCAGCGTCCGGGCCAGGCCGCCGATCTGGCAGCCGGCGACGACCGCGCACGGCTCGCCCCCGATCGGCTTCGCCAGCTTCTGCGCCTGGTGCAGCAGCTCCAGGCTCACCTCGGCCAGCTTCCCGTCCTGCTGTTCGGCGACCACCCAGACCGCGTGTGTTTCGTTGCTCATCGTGGCTCCAGTTATCAGTTATCTGTGATCAGTAATCAGTAATCAGTCATCAGTGATCAGTCAAGAAC
>CAYXNI010000426.1:0-2519 GCA_964466285.1 uncultured Planctomycetota bacterium
ATGTTCCAGTCCGACACCTTTGAATGGTACATCGCAAAGCCGTCGTGATGTTTTGCCGTGAAGACGATGTACTTCATGCCGGCCTCCTTGACGAGCCGGACCCATTCGTCGGCGTTGAACTTGACCGGATTGAACTGCTTGGCGTACGTCTTGTACTCGGCCACCGGGATCTTCTCGTCGTGCATGAGCCACTCGCCGACGAAGCGGTTGTGCTTGCCGTGGTACACGCCGGCGGGCACGGAGGACACGTTCCAGTGGACGAACATGCCGAACCGGGCCTCGCGCCACCACTTCATGCGCGCGTCGCGCTCGGCCGGGGTCTCTTCGCCCGGCTTGTCCTCGGCGGCCGCACAAGCGAGCGGTACTCCCACCATCACGCCCAATGTCAGCGCCAACATCAAGATCTGCATTCTCAACTCCTACCCTCCTGTAAACAGAACCAGTTCGTTTTCGAACACGATCGGCCGGCACAGTATGCCACACCGATCAGCTACATGCAACAAGGCTGGCCAGTGAGAGCGCGGATGAAGGGAAGCCGGCCGGCCGCCCAGCGTCCTTATCCTTTCAGCGCGCCGACCGTGATGCCCCTGATGAGATGTTTTTGCAGGACCAAGTAGACCAACAAAGTCGGGGCCGTCATGAGCACGAGCCCCGCGAAGGCCATGCCCCAGTCGCTTCGGTATTGGCTGACCATTGTGATGTCCGCGAGCCCCAGGGGCAATGTCCTCAGGGACTCCGAACCCCGGCCGGAAAGAAACATAAACGCCATAAGGAATTCGTTCCAGGTGCCGAGGAAAGTAAGAATCCCGACCGTGATCAGTCCCGGCCTGGCGAGGGGGAGCATGACGTGCCAGAACGCGGAAAACTCGCCGGCGCCGTCGATGAGCGCCGCCTCGTGCAGACTGGCGGGCAACGATTTGAAAAAACCCGTCAGCACGAAAACCGAGAATGGCATTCCGAATGCCACATAGACGACCAGCAACCCGAAGCGGGAGTCGAGCAATCCCATCGTCTTCATCTGAAAGAACAGCGGGACGATGGCCAATTGGATCGGCACCATCAGTCCGGCCAGGAAGTAGAAGAACACCGGCCGGACGCCCCGGAAGCGAAACCGGGAAAGTGCGTAGGCCGCCATCGAAGCCAGCAATACCGTCAGAACCACGGTCCCCACGGTGAGTACGACGCTGTTGAGAAAATAGTCGCCGAAATGCCCTTTCTTCCACGCATTCGCAAAGTTGACCCATTGCAGGCTGTCGAGTTTCGGGAGGGCGAAGGGATCAAGGAATATCTCTCGGTCCCTCTTAAGCGAAGTGCAGAAGAGCCATATCATTGGATAAGTCACAATACCGGCATAGAAGAACAACAGCGAGTAGATCCATCCGCGCGCCAACAAGGAACCGCTCTTCGTCCTCGCACTCATTTAGAACTCCACTGCTTCTCGTCTCATGATCCGCAACGTAAGGACCGAGCCGAAGAAAACCATCAGGAACAACAGGACCGCGATCGCGCTGGCCTCACCTACTTTGAACTCAGTGAGCATCGCGTACACCATTTTCGTGCTGATGACGTGGGTCTCCGTTGTGGGCCACTGGTTGGTGAGGAGCCATATGCTCTCGAAGGCCTTCATTCCACCAATAACCAGAAAGACGGTCGCGATGGCGATGATCTCCCGAAGCAGGGGGAGTGTAATGCCGCAGAACTGCTGCCAAGGCGAAGCCCCCTCGATTTCGGCGACCTCATAGAGTTCCTGTGGAATGCTCTCCATCACAGCCAGAAAGAGGATCATATAGAAGCCGCACGCGGCCCATACCGAGATCGGAACGAGAGCCCAATAGAGGTGGTCCGCCGACAGCCAGGCGAACCCCTGGAATCCTTGCAGCCAGCCGCCGACGGAGGTGAGCCCGCAGAAGGAAAAAGCCCGGCCGGCGCCGGCCAGGAACCCATTGATGGGTCCGCCCTGCGGGTTGTACAGGTGCATCCAGAGCAGCGTTGCCGCCACGCCGCCGAGCAGGTTGGGGAAAAAGAAGACCACGCGAAAGAACGCCGAACCCCGTACGCCCCGCCGGATGCACGCCGCCAGGAACAGCGAAAGGGGCAGCACAAACAATGGGATCACGAACATGATGAACAGGTTGTTCGTCAGCGCCGCCCAGAACCCGTCGCTCTCGAATAGCAGCCGTTTGAAGTGCAGCAACCCGGCGTACGTCATCTCGGTCAGGCCGTCCCAGCGTTGCGTGCTCCATGCAAGAGAGCGAATGCCCGGCACAACCACGAAGAACGAATACAGCAACAACGCCGGTCCGACGAACAACAAGACGCTGGACCAGCGAAGCGAAAGCCGGCCGACGCTTACGCGAGAGGCCCTGATCCGCCGGTCCGCCCGGAATCCCATCACGGTGGTGGCCGCGATGTACAGCAACCCGCCCGACAAGAGCGCAAGCAGGATGACCGGTTTCCAGATGTGCCGGACCGTCACACGATCGGGGTTGGCGGCCTGGTTGCGCACCGTCTCGGCGGCG
>CAYXNI010000427.1:0-2513 GCA_964466285.1 uncultured Planctomycetota bacterium
GGGCGGTGGACGGGTGACAGGTGACGGGAGAAGCATGGGGGCATGGGGGCATGGGAGAGCGACAGGGGACGGGCTCGTGCGTCGGGTCTTTCTGAAATAGCGTTCAAGTGTTATTGAGCTTTGCGTGGAACAATGAAACACACCAGAAGAAGACCGAGGCCCTTCGCTTCGCTCAGGGTGACATAACCGCCGCTGACACAGCGACTAACGTCATTCTGAGCGTGGCGACTGCGGCAGTCGGACGCGAAGAATATCTATTCCCGTTGGCGCGACGCTTTTCTTTGTCACGGCAAAGGTCAATAGAAGCGGTCTTTCCGAGACGTGAAGCGTAGGGGGGCATGGTCCTAAACTGTGACGTGTCCGTGCCGATAATCTGATGATGGGGGACAGGAATGGGAGGTGTAGCCATGGCAGAACAACTGATGCCGTTTGACGAAGCGTTGGAGATGCTCCAGATGAGCTGCTCTGAGCTGAAGGAACTGGCCGAGCGGGGCGAGATCCAAATGTTCTCGTACCTGGAGATCGACATGTTCCGCTGGGCGGACGTTGTCGAACTGAAGGCGAGAATGGAGCCGGCCGGCGAACTTGTCGGCAAGGGGAGCAGGGCGGCGTTCTGACGCGGGCGAGTTGTGTTTCGCGGGGGAGCATCGCGCCTGCTCCGCGCTGCTGCGGGCTGTCTTCATAGTAACCACAGTATCATCGTGCCTGGCGGCATTTGCGAGGGTGCTGCGCCAAGTTGCTACGCCAGGTTGTGAAACGGCGGGTCAGGTGGATTCGAGGCGGGATTGGATTTCGGCGTGGAGCTTGGGGCCGATGGCGTGGGATTGGGCGAGCCTGCGGAGTGCGGCTTTTGCTTCGGGGGCGTCGTTGCGAAGGGCTTTGAAGAGGATGCCGGTGACGGCGGTGCGGAGGCGGTCGGCCTGGTCGGCGGGGCCGAGGTTTCTGCGCGCGGCAATGACGGCGAGTGCGCCGGTGACGACGGCGTCGAGGTCGATGCGGTCGCCGGACCGCGGTGCGATGCGGTCGAGGAGGTGCTGGGCGACCTGTGCGGCGAGCTGGCCGATGTCGGGGGAGTTGTCGTCGGCGGCGAGGAGCTTGCCCATGACGCGGAGGACGGGGACGAGGTCGGTGGAGGTGGCGAGAGCGTGTGCGATTTCGAGGCGGGTTTCGGCCGTGGCGTTGGGAGCGAGGGCGATGTCGCCGAGGACTTCGGCGAGCTTGAGGGTGTTGGCCGGGCCCCAGACGAGGCGCCAGGAGGAGGCTTCGCGCCATTTCTGGAGGAGTGCGTGGACGAGGCGCTGCTGGAGCGCGGCGGAGGTGGTGTGGGTGCAGACGTTGCGGAGTCCGTCGAGGAGGATGGGTATCATGTCGGTGTAGGCGGCGGCCTCGGTTCCGGCGATGAAGATGGTTTTTTCGCCGCCGGTGTATCGCTTGGACTGCATTTCGGGGAGCTCAACTTCGAGGAGGCGGAGGAGTGATTCGGCGACGTCGACGCTGATGGCGAGTTCGACGTTGGGGCTGGAGGCGAGGCGGCCGAGTCCGTCGAGGAGTCCGAAGGAGTAGTGTTCCTTGCCGACGCGGGCGCGGAGGCCGCGGGCGACGCGGCGGACGGTGTCGGGGGGCATGGCTTTGGTGGCGCACATGTGGCCGAGTGCGGCGGCGAGTGCGTCCTTGTCGGGGAAGTGTTTGTCGAGCTGCTTGACGCAGGTCATGAGGACGCGGACGGCGAGGCGGGAGTTTTTTGCGCCGCGGCCTGGGAGACGGCTGACGATGCGGCCGAGTATGCGGGCGGCGCTGATTCGCTCGCGGTCGCGGACGCCTTCGGTGACGAGGTGGAGGAGCGGGTCGACGGCTGGCGGGCCGAGCCTGGCGATGGTGTCTTCGACGAGGTCGGTCATCCTGGGTCCGCCGAACTCGTGGACGTGTGCGATGAGTTCGGCGGCGATGCGGGTCTTGAGGGGGTCGGTGAGGGCGCGGTCGGATAGAGTTTCGCATTCGAGGAGGACGACGCGGATGGTGGGCGGCTCGGTCTTGAGCAAGGCGAGGAGCGTCTCGGCGACGGCGGTCTTTGTGGACGTGGGGCAGTCGCGCTGGGACGCGACGCTGTCGAGGATGCGGAGGATGAAGGTTTTCTGCTGGCGTGCGGAGCGCGGGATGGTGCGGAGGAGGACGTCTGCGGCGGGTGCGCCCCAGCGGCAGAGGCAGTTGGCGATGCCCAGGCACTGGGTCTCGGGCTCGGGTGCGAGGAGGAGTTCCTCGGCCATGAGCTCGGCGAGTTGCGTGCGGCGGCCGGGCGAGATGTCGAGGGCGCTGAATGCGCCGAGGAGCGAACGGCGTGCGTCGCGGTCGGGGATGCGGCGGACCTCGGCTTCGAGAGCGTCGGCGGCGCCGTCGGGCTGTTGGGCGGCGAGCGCGGCGAGTGTGCGGTAGACGGGCCGGGCGAGTTCGAGGGGCCGCTCGGCGAGCTGCTCGGCGAGGAGTGCGACGGCGCCGGTGAGCTGGGCGGGGTCGCG
>CAYXNI010000428.1:0-2503 GCA_964466285.1 uncultured Planctomycetota bacterium
TCCTCGCTCGCCTCTGGCAGGCCGGAATCTTTGCCCCACCGGATTGTCGAACAGCTTGTAGAGTAGAAGTGAAGGAGAGGGCATGCATGCGCCCGAGCGCCCATGCTCGGTTTCCCTACTTCTGCCTGGCGGCGATGAAGCGCTGAATGTCCTGGTCGATGGCGACGGCGAGTGCGAGGGCGCGGCGGCCGTGCTCGCCGGTTACGGGTGGGGCGGTGTTGTCCCGGACGGCGGCGATGAACGCGGCGATCTCGCTCTGGAGGGCGTCGGACTGGGCGAAGTCGAGATGACGGATGTCGACGAGCTGGCCGAGGAGGTGTTCGCGTGAGAGGCTGGCGGCGGCGGTCCGGGCGCGGAGGATGTCAAATCCTTCCTTTTTGCGGAAGATGTAGACCTTTTTTTCCAGGAAGTCCATGGAGATGTAGGCGTCGGGCTGGAATACGCGGAGCCGGCGCATGGGCTTGGGGGAGATGCGGCTGGCGGTGACGTTGGCGACGCAGCCTGGCTGGCCCTCGGGCGTGTGGAAGCGGAGCCGGGCGTTGGCGATGTCGGTGCTTTTGGAGAGGACCGAGACGCCGGCGGCTTCGACGGAGACGGCGGGGACGCCAGCGATGTCGAGGATGAGGTCGAGGTCGTGGATCATGAGGTCGACTACGACGCTTACGTCGGTGGAGCGGAAGCTGTATGGGCTGAGGCGGTGGCACTCGATGAATGCCGGGTTGAGCAGGTGGTCGCGAATGGCGAGGTAGGCGGGGTTGAACCGCTCGATGTGTCCTACCTGGAGTTTGGCGCCGGTTTTGGCGGCAAGGCGGATGAGGTCGTCGGCCTGCTCGACGGAGATGGTCATGGGTTTTTCGACGAGGACCGAGACGCCGGCTTCGAGGAAGGCGCAGGCGATTTCGTGATGACAGGTGGTGGGGGTGACGATGCTGACGGCGTCGACTTCGCGCAGGATCTGACGGTGGTCGTGGACGGGTTGGGCGCCGTACTCGGCGGCCACGGGCCCGGCGTGGCCGGGGTCGATGTCGACGACGTAGCAGAGCTTGACGCCTGGCATCTGGGAGTAGACGCGGGCGTGGAACTTTCCGAGATGTCCGACGCCGATGACGGCCACGCGGAGTTCGGTCTGGGCGCTCAATGCTTTCCCCCTGTCCGCAGGATCTCGCGCTGGCGGCCCTGGCTGCCGGCCATTTGCCGCTTGAGGAAATCGATGAGGTAGCGGACGTCGGACGTGGGCCCGCCTTCGGCGTTTTCAAGGATCTGAAAGGCTTCGAGGCGGGTGAGCTTGGAGCGGTAGAGGATGCGGTGGGCCGCCTTGAGCGCCTCGATGCGCTCGGGGGTGAAGTCATGGCGCTGCAAGCCCACGGTGTTGACGCGGTGGACGCTGGAGGGGTTTCCCGCGGTCATCATGAAGGGCGGGGCGTCGTGGATGATGCCGGACATTCCGCCGATGAAGGCGTACTGGCCGATGGTGATGAAGTGGTGGACTCCGGTGAGGCCGCTGAGGATGGCATAGTCTTCGATCTTTGTGTGGCCGGAGATGCCGACGTTGTTGATGAGGATGATGTGGTTGCCGATGTTGCAGTCGTGGCCGATGTGGACGTAGGCCATGAAGTAATTGCCGCTGCCGACGACGGTGAGGCCGGTCTCCTTGGCGGTGCCCATGTTGATGGTGCAGAACTCGCGGAAGATGTTGTCGTCGCCGATGGAGACGCTGAAGATTTCGCCGCGGTACGAGATGTCCTGGGGCGGGGTGCCGACGCAGCAGTAGGGGTAGAAGAGGTTGTTGCGTCCGGCGGTGAGGCGGCCGGCGAAGTGGCAGCCGTGGCCGACTTCGGTGCCGGATCCGATGGTCACGTTTTCACCGATCACGCAATAGGGGCCGACGGAGCAGTCGTCGGCGAGGCGGGCTTTCGGATGCACAATGGCGGTCGGATGGATGTTGGGCACGGTTTTGTCCTATTCTGGGGGGGGTTCGGGAGTTTCGGCGGGTTTGTCCACGAGCATGTAGGTGATGTCGGCTTCGCAGGCGATGTCCGAGCCGACGAGCGCGCGGCCGTGAACGTGGGCGGTGCGGGCGCGGACGCGGACGGCTTCGATCTCGAGGGTCAGTTGGTCGCCGGGCACGACGGTCCGGCGGAACTTGACGCGGTCGAGGGACAGGAGGAGAGCGACTTTTCGTGTTTCAAGGCATCGCTTGGCGAACATGAGGCCGCCCGCCTGGGCGAGCGATTCGAGCACGAGGACGCCGGGCATGATGGGCTGTTCCGGCCAGTGGCCCTGGAAGAACTCCTCGTTGATGGTGACGTTCTTGATCCCGACGGCGCGGCGGTCGTCCACGAGTTCCACGAGGCGGTCGACCATGAGGAACGGGTAGCGGTGGGGGAGCACTTTGCGGATGGAGCGGACGTCAAAGACGGCGGCCCTGGGGGCGACGACGCGTTCGAGGACGATGCGGCGGATTTTTTCGGCGAGGCGGACGTTAAGGGCGTGGCCGGACTTG
>CAYXNI010000429.1:0-2502 GCA_964466285.1 uncultured Planctomycetota bacterium
GACGACTCCGCCGCCGCGACGGCCCGCATGTTCGGGCTGCCCGCGTTCTCCACGCTGAACGGGCCGACACGGCCGACCGGGTCGATGAGTACCACGTCGCCGGACGGGAGCCTCTCCGGCGTGACGCCATCGTAGATGAAAAGATCGAACTGGCCGCTCACGTCGCCAGCGAGCCGGAACTGCGAGACGTCGACCGCGGGAAGCTGCGCGAGCGCCTTGAAGATGAACGAGTTGCCGCGGCCCGCGTAGGCCACGCGGACGCGGCCGGCGCCCGAACGGGCCGCCATGACCCGGTTGTCGGACTCGAGGTCGTCCTTCACATTCAGCCGTGCCTCGACCCTGGCGGCCTCGCTAAGGGGGAACGACTGGACGAGCGTGCCTCGCGCTCCGGGCGCGATGCTGAGCTTGTTGTCGAAAAAGACCGGCTGTTCTCCTTCGCGGGCCGCCTCGATGGTGACCGGGACCTCGACGGCCACGCCCGAATGATTCACCACGCCCAGGAACACCGAGAGCGTCGCGGTCTCGGTCTGCGAAACCTCGAAGGCGTCGATGCCGATGTTGCGCGACGGGCCGCCGTCCGACACGACGGCGACGGGCTTCCCACCGAGAGTCGTGGGCACAGCCGCCGGGTTGTCGGTGATGACGATGACCGATGATACGCCGGCCGCGAGGCCCGACACGCGCGATAGCTCGGCCGGCAGGTCGAGGGGCATGTCGGTCGCGGCGAGCTCGCGCAGACGCCTCGCCGCTTCGCCGCCATTGAGTTTCTCCGGCGCCGGTCCGACGGCCAGCGGAAGCCCGACCAGCGTGACGCGCTCCGGGTTGATCCGATCGAGCAGGCCGGCCACCGCGTCGCCGCTTTTCTTCCAGCGGCGCTCGCCCGGCTCGGTCATTGTGGCCATGCTGGCGGAGCGGTCGGCCACGACAAGGACGTGCGGCGCCGCAGCCGTGCCGACGCGGATGACAGGGCCGCTGGCGGCAAGGATCGCGGCGGCGAGAAACGAGAGCGCCAAACACAGCGGCCAGTCGAACGACCCCAGCCGCCGCCCGGCCTCCGCTGACGCCGCGTCCGCAGCGGCCTTCCAGAACGCAAGGCTCGGCACGGACAGCTCCCGCCTGCCCGCACGGCGCACGTAAAACCACGCGGCGACGGGCAGCACAAGAAGAGCGAGCAGCAGGTACGGATGGCCAAAGCTCATCGGACCAAGCCTCCGCGCCGGAGGTATTTCATCACGAAGTCCTCGAACGGCACGTCAGTCGTCGTCGAGAGAAACCGGATGTCGTGTTTGCCGCAGAACGCACTCCAGCGTTCGCCGAAATCGCGGAGCGCTGCGCCGTACCGGGCCGCCGCCGCGTCGGTCACCCGGATGGAGATCGCCTCGCCCGTCTCGGCGTCGCGCAGCACCATCCGGCCGCGGACCGGGGGGGCGACCTCGTCGGGCGAGACGACGTGCACGATGGAGATGTCGTAGCCGCGCGCCGCGATGGTGGCTAGTGTTTCGCGCGGCCGTTGTTCGTCAAGCAGGTCCGAGATGAGCACGATGAGACACTGCTCGTGCGAGCGCTCGTATGCTTCTTCGAGTGCGGTGGCGATGGACGTGCCGCCGCCGGGCTCGATCCTGCCGAGCCGGTCGATGAGGCCGAATATGCGGCTCTTGTCGGCGCCGACGGGGAACCACTCGCAGCGGCCGTCCGCGAACGAGGCCATCTCGACCCGCTGCCGCGCCGCAAGGGCAATATAGGCGAGCGATGCGAGGCAGGCGGCGCCGTAATCGAGCTTGCTCGGGCCGCCGTCCTGCGGGAAATTCATCGACGCGCTGCGGTCGAGCATGAGGTAGATGAGGTACTGCTCCTCGCGCTCGAACTGCTTCACGACCAGGTCATCGGTGCGGCTGAGAACGTTCCAGTCGATATGGCGAAAGTCATCGCCGGGGGAGTATTCGCGGTAGTCGGCGAACTCGATGCGTCCGCCGTGGTGTGGGCCGGAGCGCTCGCCCTCCGGCCGGCCGCGTTGAGCACGCCGGAACGCCACTTCCAGGCGCTCGAGCTTGGCCAGAAGGTCCTTGTTGATCAGCGAATTGGGGGCCATGTTCTCACACAGTCAGGGGCCATGTTCTCACACACCGGCCAGGTTGCGGGCCCGCACCCCGGTGAAAGGTACGCAGACTCTCTCGCGTTGTTACAAACGTCGCCTGGCGCCGGTCAGTTCGACGCAATCGATTCTAGGTCTGACGGGAAGGCAAGTCAACATGGACTGCGGACTGTGGCGGCGAGGAGCGAAGACTCTGGCATTCGTCTGCCGGCTCAGGTAAACTGAGAGCATGTGCTCCTCGGAGAATGCGTGTTGATGAAGATCAGGAGCGACTGGCACATCCATTCGCGGAACTCGTGCGACTGTCACGGCAAGGGCCTGACGATGGCGGAGATTGCCGATGGAGCGGCCCGGGCGGGCATCACGGATTTCGGCGTGGCCGACCACGTTCACAGTTCTTACAACCTGCC